>CAZZKP010000066.1:0-10374 GCA_964654675.1 uncultured Bifidobacterium sp.
ATTACTGAAAACAGGATTTTAAGTCCTGCGCGTCTACCTATTCCGCCACCCGAGCAAGACTGCAAAGATAGAAAATTACCGCCGATTATTTAACTATTTCGCCAATAGAAAAATTGATGATTTCTAGGGCCTCTTCTATTTGTTTGGAATTTATCGTGAGCGGTGGTGCAAATCTGATTGTATGGGTATGAGTCTGTTTGGCAAGTAACCCATTTGATTTCAATGCGATGCATACGTCGTATGCTGTTCTTCCATCACCAAATGGTTCAATATCAATTGCATTCAGCAAACCTTTTCCTCTTACCGATTTTACAATGGGAGATTTGATTTCTGATAGACCTTTTCTGAATAGGTCACCCATGTGTGCCGCATTTTTGGGCAACTGTTCTTCAACGATTACTTCTAAAGCCGCTGTAGCCACGGCACAAGCCAGAGGATTGCCACCAAAAGTTGACCCATGTTGACCGGGATGGAGAACATTCATTATTTCATCTGAAGCCAATACTGCGCTTACCGGAAATACTCCTCCTCCTAGCGCTTTGCCCAAAATAAGGATGTCTGGCTTTACTTGGGCATGATCACAGCAAAGCATAGCCCCTGTCCTACCCAAACCTGTTTGAACCTCATCTGCTATCCACAGCACATTGTATTTGGTGCATAGGGCGCGAACTTGTGTCAGATAGTCTTCTGTCGGCATAATAACACCAGCCTCACCTTGAATTGGCTCAACCATAAAGGCAGCAACATTGGGATTTTGAAATGCTTGTTCGAGTTGTGGTATGTTATTGTATTCAACAATTTCAAATCCAGGGACAAAAGGACCAAAATCTGAATAACTATCAGCGTCCTGCGAAGTAGATATTGCTGCAATTGTTCTGCCCCAGAAATTCCCTGAGGCAAAAATGACAATTGCTTGATTGGTAGGAATCCCTTTGACTGTGTAACCCCATTTTCTTGCCAGCTTGACAGCTGTTTCACCTCCTTCAACACCTGTATTCATAGGCAATACACGATCAAAACCCAATAGATTGGTAATATACGCTTCAAATGGACCGAGTTTGTCGTTGTGAAAAGCCCGACTTGTCAACGTCAATTTTTTACTTTGAACCGCTAAGGCTTCAATGATCTTTGGGTGGCAATGGCCTTGGTTTACCGCTGAATAAGCAGACAAAAAATCGAAGTATCTTTTGTCTTCTACATCCCAAACAAAAATTCCATCGCCTTTATGCAATACAACGGGCAATGGATGATAATTGTGTGCCCCGTATTGGTTCTCAAGCGCTATGAAATCAGCACTTTTCTTGGTATTCATAATACGAAGGTAGGCAAGAATACTCATTTGTCTTTGCCCTGAAACAATTGTATATTCGGATGTTTGTGAATGTTATTCTCCAATTATATCAACGATTGGCTCGATTGCGAAAGACAAGGGGTCTGCTTATCTTATTGGTGTTTATGTCTTTCCATTCTATTTCCTTCTCTAAGGAAAGGCCGCTTGAATTGATATATGGAAGGATTCATTTGAACATCGACCCGAGTGACTCTGCGTTGATAAAGAATAAAAGTTTCATTGATTCCGTCTTTAAAATCGCAGAGGTTAACTACCAAGACCTAGAAAGTTTGCTTGGATATAAGTCAAGCCTACAATACTCTGCCACGATTTACAGCGATATCAATGAATATCATAAAGCACTCAATTTGCATGCAATTTGGCAAGAGAGAACATCGGGGCTTGTATTAAATATTCAAGAATATAATTATCCGATTTATTCGCAATGCTCGTACAGTCAATTACAGAAGCAATTCGTATATACCCTATCTCATTTTTTGTTTCATGAGTTTTTGCTTGGCATCAATGTGCGCCAAAAATTAAGTCGGACCGGCTCACACACCATCCCTAATTGGTTTCTTCCGGGATTGTCTTCTTACTTGGCGGCAGGTTGGAATTCTCAGTCGGCCGACGAGTATGCCTTTTACGAAAGCAGCGGAGGGTTTAAATCTCCAAATCAGATTGTTCCCATGGGTGCGCAAGTTTATGGTATGAAAATTTGGCACGACCTATTTAAAACCTATGGTAAATCGGTTGTATCAACCATCATGTTCGTTCTTAAATATACGGGCAACAGCGAATCAGCAATTGAATACGTTACGGGAAAATCGTTTGCTGTATGGAATGCAGAGAGGAATGTAAATCTCTCGGTTTCTTCAAAAACTTCAATTCAAAGTGAACTTGAATTGCCTTTGAAATTTCGTGAGATTCCGATTCGTAAAATCTTGCAAAACGGAGAAAATTTCATCATTCAGTGGTATACACCAGGTTTGATAGAATTTTCGTTTTATAATTTGATCGACAAAAATGCTAGGGAATTGATTCGTTATGAATATCCCTCAATTATGGAGGAATTGGATTTCCCTCCTATCGGATTGGTGGGATTTGTAGAAGTTGAGACATCCTCAAGCAATCCCAATTCTACGAAGTCGTCTTTGATTTCATTTGATTTGCTATCGCATGGGAAAAGAAGATTGGTCATGATCGATCGTACGGGTGAAATCAAACATATTGTAAATCTGGGGGAAAGTGAACAACATCCGGTTCATTCCATATTGATTGCCAATCAAAAATTGGGTAAGGAGGGTCATTTGACAAATGATAAAGTCCCATTCAAATACACTGTGGTCAGCAATTTTTTTGGGGATTTCCGGTTGTCAAATTTTGAGTTTGAACTTAATGAATCTACTATTCCCAAGGATCGGAGACAAACATTAAATCAGCTGATTCAGCAGAAAGTTGGATTATTTGACATCGATGATAGACATTTTCTTGGGCATCAAATTCAGATAACAAAACCCATCCGCTGTGAGAAATTAGCCATGGAGCGCCTTGATTTTGCGAATGAAAAGGGAGATTCTACCTATTACGCCATTGATTTGCAAAAAATCAACAATGATCAATGGGGGTTGTTTTTTGTTCAGTGGGAAGATGGAAAGTCCAAGGTTTTACGTACGGATACTTTTGATGAGAAACCGTTGATTCGAGGACTCGTTGTAGAGGGACAGGGTCAATTGAGTTATGTGCAAAGCGACAACGAGGTGTGGCGACTTAGATTTTATCATTTTAAAGACAATTCGGATTTTCGGTGGCAATCAGAAGTCAAGAATAGTTTCTACTTTCAATCAAAATCGAGTGAAACAGAGAACATTGTCGAATCCAGTTTTGCGAGTTCTAAAACATCCATTAGACTGCTGGACCCAGCCAAAGAAACGAATCGGGAGTTGGAATTGTTGGCCAAACATAAGAGCATCATCCATCAAAGTAGAAAAGACCCATCGGTGAAAATCATGCCCGATTCTTCGGACAGGGTTCCATTAAAAAGTTCTTGGGAATATTTGGTTGGATTCCCCAAACGCACTTGGTCGTCCTTCCCCAACAGAGAGAGCTTAAACCGGTATTCGGGAAAGTTTGATATCCAAGCGGCTAGAAATACATATTATTTGAGGCAGGGCGGTTTGTATTTTAGCAATGCAGAATATTCAATGCCTTTTTTGAATGAGATTAAGCAGCACTTTTTGTATAATCAGCCACTTACCCCAGAGATGCGTTTCTATTTGATGGATAAAAATCATTCGTATCGAATGGCTGTAGGCATTTTATCGAACATTGGGTTGAATCGCCTTGGGCTGAGGCTAAGTCAATCATTTTCATGGAGGAAATACATTGTTGATCAGAACATTATGATTCGCAACCGATCATTCTATTCAAATGAGATGTCGCTCAAGAAAAATGCGAGCAATTATTTCAATATCTCAATCAGTAGAAATTGGCTATCGAATCTAAACTGTGCGGCAGGATTTCAAATGATGGAGGATTTTTATTACGATAAAGTTGTCAATCCTGGAATTTCTTCCATGAAAAACTACAGATTCCAGACGGCCGGTTTGTTATTGGGTCTTTCTTGGCATAACAAGCAGTGGTCAATGAGAAAGGAAAAATCGTGGCAAATTACAGTGAATTCCCAAGCCAAAATAAATCGAAATTCAACGGCGACAATCATACCAAACAGAGCCTATATCCATGGAAATGTAATGGGGTCTTCCTATGTTTTTTCTTTGAATGTATGTGCTTACAAACCCTTGATTCGGGGTGTGAATTTTAAATTTAACATGGTTGCAAATAAATCATCGGGGCGGGTTTTGACCTTGTACTGGCTCGGTGGATCGGAGGGTTGGATGTCAAACAACATGTGGCGAACCGACATTTCAAGCGAATATTCGAATTCCAAATATTTGTATCGTTCCAATGGTGGATACGTAAGGGGTTTTTTGGTTGGTGAGAGAATTGGAACGGGTTCTTTATCAGTGCAAAATGAAATTCAGTTCCATCCATTCAAGCATTTTAAACAGAGCATCATCAAACAACATTTTTATGAATCAATCACCGTTTACGGATTTTTGGATTTTGGGACAGCATTTATTGGCAATTCCCCATCAAATCCGACGAACCCATTCAATACGATTGCGGTAAATACTCCCAATTACCTTCTCACTGTAACAGCCAAGCGGAATCCCTATTTGATTGGAACAGGGTTAGGAATCTCGGCAAATGTACTTCGAACGCCAATACGCTATGAAATGGCACTTGGTTTCAAAGAAGGAAAAATGATGTCACCAATCCAACAAGTTTGTATGTCGTGGTTTTTTTAATGAAATACTGTCGCAATGATGTGTTAAAATAGCCAATTTGTGTTTATTTTTCACATCATATACAAACCATGAGTTTTTTTAGTTTTCTAACCCAAGAACTTGCCATCGATTTAGGTACGGCCAACACACTCATTATTCATAAGGATAAGGTGGTTGTTGACGAACCGAGCATCATCGCAATTGAACGAAATACGGGCAATGTGATTGCCATTGGCAAAGATGCGATGCAGATGTTTGGAAAAGAAAACGAAGGTATCAAAACGATTCGTCCTTTAAAAGACGGAGTAATAGCTGATTTCCAGGCTGCTGAGCACATGATTCGCGGCATGATTAAAATGATGAATCAAAAACAGCGTTGGATTTCACCCCAATTAAAAATGGTCATTTGCATACCATCCGGCATTACTGAAGTAGAGAAACGTGCAGTAAAAGACAGTGCCGAACGCAGTGGTGCGAAGGAAGTGTATTTGATTCACGAGCCTATGGCTGCTGCTGTTGGTATTGGCATCGACGTAACCCAACCACAGGGAAATATGATTGTAGATATTGGTGGTGGTACCACTGAAATTGCAATTATTGCTCTAGGTGGAATTGTTTGCGACGAGAGTATTCGTGTGGCGGGAGATGAGTTTAACCTCGATATTTTGGAATATATGCGCAGAGAGCACAATCTGTTGATTGGCGAAAGAACTGCGGAAAAGATCAAAATTCATATTGGTTCGGCCCTCCAAGAATTGGATACACCCCCAGAAGATTATGCGGTATTTGGTAGGGACTTAATGACGGGGATACCGAAACAGATCATTGTAAGTTACAGTGAAATAGCCAGAGCTTTAGACAAGAGTATCATGAAGGTAGAAGAAGCTGTTCTGCGTGCATTGGAGCAGTCCCCACCGGAATTGAGTGCCGATATTTTAACCAATGGAATCTGGCTTACCGGTGGTGGTGCATTGCTACGAGGTCTTGATAAGAGGATTTCTGCCAAAACAAAATTGAAAGTTCATATCGCTGAGGATCCTTTGCGAGCTGTTGTTCGCGGTACAGGTACAGCATTAAAGAACATCGGGCGTTTCAAGTTTTTAATGACGGCTTAATTTTAGCAAATCATGTTGGTAATATTCCGTTGGATACGGAATCAGGCATACCCCCTACTCTATGTTTTACTGCTGTTGAGTGCAGTGTCTCAGATTTTTAGGTATCACTTCTATCAACAGAGTATATATTTTAGTCATGCTTTGGGAATTCACCGCAAACTGGATGAATGGCGATCAGGCGTGAAGAGTTATTTCATGTTGAAGACGACAAATGAACAATTGGTCAAAGAAAATAACCTGTTGCGCAATCAATTAAACTGGAATTTAACGAGTAATTCCCCCAAAGGAGCTGTAAATTATTCTGACACATTTACCAATACATTCATAAAATACGAATATATCCCAGCCCGTGTCATTCGTAATTCGGTAAATGAGCAAAACAATTTTATCGTTTTGGATAGAGGGTATAAAGACGGCATCAAAAAACACATGTCTGTCATTTGTCCAATGGGAATTGTGGGGGTTGTGGTTGAATCTGCCGAACATTACTCATTGGTAATGTCTGTATTGAACTCAAAATTTGAAATCACTCCATACTTCTATAACTTAAAAATAAGCCAAGGTGTAATTTCATGGAATGGTGACGACCCAAACTATGTTGATTTAGAGGAGGTGAATCGATTTGTAAAATTGAAAGAAGGCATGAAATTGTATACGAGTAATTACTCTTTGCTCTTCCCTGCTGGGATTCCCATTGGAACAATCGAGAAATCTGAATCCAACCTAAAATCCAATTTCTATAGAATCAAAGTCAAATTGGCTACTGATTTCAGTCAATTAGACGTGGTTACCGTAATCAAGAACATTCATCAGGATGAATTGGACTTGTTAAATAAAATGATACCAACTGCGGAGGGTGGTTCAAATGATTGAGCTAATTAGATTTGTAATTGGCGGACTTTTTCTGGCGCTCGTTCAAACATTGATCTTCAAAGAAGTGAATATCGCTTGGTGGATTAAGCCGATGCCTTATGTCTATTTGTTTTTGATTTTACCTCTGTCAAACAATAAATTCGGGGTACTTATTGGGGCTTTTTTCTTCGGGTTGACAATTGATGCTTTCGGCGGAAGTTTGGGGATGCATACGGCAGCCTGTGTGACAACGGTGTTTGTTAAGAACTACATAGATATGTATTTCTTGGATGAGAACTCCATGCAATTGCAAGGAATGCGGTACATGCAAGTGGATTACAAAGGTTGGCAATGGTACGGTATTTATTCATTTTCCATACTTTTGATTCACCATTTGGTGTATTTCATTTTTGATTATTTCAGTTGGTCAGCTCTATTCACCATTTTCTTTGTGGCGGCTTGTAGTTCACTCGCCTCTTTGATTTTTATTCAGATTTTTCGCTTACTCTTGGGACATAAATAACAATCATGGACAACGGCAACAAACGACAAATCGTATATATTGGGTTAATTGTTTTCGTTTTTATTGTGTATTCCCTCAAATTGGCAAGTATTCAACTTGGTGATGTGCCTTATAAAAAAATGGCCATTAATAATGCTCTAAACAAGATTACACTCTACCCTTCACGCAGTAACATTTTTGACAGAAAAGGCAAGTTGATGGTATATAGTACGCAAATGTATGATTTATCGTCTTTTCCCTATGAAATAAAAAAACTCGACACTGGCTTACTATGCTCTATCCTTGAAATTGATTTGCCCACTGTCAGGGCGCTGATCTCTGATGCAAGGATTAGGGCAAAAAAAAGGCAGAAGAACAATGCATTTAATAACAGTGCATTGTTTTACGCCAATTTAAGCAACAAGCAGTTTACTTTATTAAGAGAGAATATCTATAGACTACCCGGGTTTTACATTGAGTCTCGAACAGACAGGCAATTTGCGACCCTATCTGCACCCCATGCTTTGGGGTATTTGGGTGAAGCGGATGAATCTCTTATTGAATTGGATGATTATAATCAGCCGGGGGATTTGGTCGGTATCACCGGAATTGAGCGCTACTACGAAAAACAAATTCGCGGAATCAAAGGGGTGAAGACGGTTTGGCAAGATCGCACCTACACAGAGCGTGGAATAGTAAAAGACACTCAATTCAATTACCCAGCCACAGCGGGACCCGATGTCATTAGCTCTTTAGATTTCGATCTGCAAGAATACGGTAGACTTCTGTTGAATGGAAAAAAAGGCAGTATTGTAGCCATAGAGCCCAGCACGGGCGAGGTGATTGCTTTCATTAATAATCCTGATTACGATCCCAATACCATGGTTGGTCGTGAAAGGGCGAAAACATTTAAAACATTATTAAGGGATCAGGAGAAGCCATTATATAATCGCGCAGTGAAGGGAGTCTATCCACCAGGCTCAACATTCAAAACAGTTATGGCTTTGATCGCAATGCAAGAAGGAGTTCTTAGTCCTGAAACAACACATGGATGTGGTGGAGGCTATCGTTTGGGAAGTATCCGTGTAGGTTGCCACCCACATGGTGGTCCATTGGATCTTCGGGGGTCCATTCGGATTTCTTGTAATAGTTATTACTGCCAGGTCTTTCGAGACATCATCGACAATCCAAAATATGGAGACGTGAAATTGGGATATGCCGCACTTGAAAGGCATTTGCGTTCATTTGGCTTGGGTAGTCAATTGAATATAGATTTATTGGGCGAATCGAGAGGAAATATTCCATCTGTAGAACAGTTGAATCGCAGACATGGAGATCGTTGGAAAAGCAGTACGGTTATCTCTTTGAGTATTGGACAGGGTGAAATATTATTGACTCCACTACAAATCTGTAATGTTGCCGCAATAATAGCAAACCGCGGTTGGTATTATGCACCGCATTTGGTAAAGAAGATTGATGGTTTTAAGGATACAGCGTGGGATCGTAAATATAAAATCAAGAAATTTACGACCATTAATCCCATCTATTTTTCAGCCGTTATTGATGGTATGAGTGACGTTACAAAACCCGGTGGAACGGCGAATGGTACCGGAATCAGTGATATTGAAATTTGTGCAAAAACGGGAACTGCGCAAAACCCTCACGGCAAGGACCATTCTATTTACATGGCGTTTGCTCCCAAAGACAATCCCAAAATAGCCATCGCTGTTTTGGTAGAAAATGGTGGATTTGGTGCAACTTGGGCTGCACCCATTGCGAATCTAATGATTGAGAAATATCTCAAGCCAGGAGTTGAGACCTCTAAACCTGCTATGGAGGAAAGACTCAAAACCAGTGTGATAAAGTAAATACAATTGAAGTACTCTCCACTCAATAATAGCAAACAAGAGAAGATTGATGGCATAGCCATTTTTCTCTTTATTGTTCTCGTGATTATCGGTTTTTTGAGTATTAGTTCAGCCACATCGGATGTAAACCAAGATTTTTATTCTCTCTCTCCAATCGCAGTCAAACAATTGATTTGGATTGGCGGATCCATTGTCATCATATTTACGATTCTGTATTCCAATGTAGTTGTCATTGACTATTTCACTTATGGATTTTATGCAATTGCGATTTTGCTAAATGTTGCCGTTTTATTTTTGGGTCGAGAAGTGTCAGGTGCAAAATCATGGTTTGGTTTTGGGGGGATAGGTATTCAACCGAGTGAATTTGCTAAAGTGGCTACAGCAATGGCGCTAGCCAAATACCTCGGAACCTACGGAATTAGATTTCAAGGAATACGAAATATTGGCATTTGCTTGTTGATATTCCTTTTGCCAATGGCGATCATTTTGATACAAAATGACACCGGAAGTGCTTTGGTTTTTTTGTCGTTTTTCTTGGTTTTATATCGTGAAGGTCTTCCCGGATATATCTTGATTTCCGCGGTATGGTTAATGTTCCTGGCAATTTGTAGAATCGTGAGTGAGGCCACAGGAATATCAAGCTATTATGGTTATGGATTACTCCTTGGAATTGGAAGTATCATGGTGTTTTTCGCACGCAAAGACAAGGGTATTAGTGGCCTAATTACATTCATTGCAATTGTTTCCGCAGCTTTTTACACCATTGTTGGTACAGTATACTCAAGCATACTTCAACAATATCAACGGGATAGAATTGAACTCGTTCTCGGGTTAAAGTCAGATGATCGAGGACTGGGTTTTAATCTACGGCAGTCTAAAATTGCCATTGGTGCAGGAGAATTATGGGGACGAGGTTATTTAAAGGGTACCCAAACGAAAATGGGATTTGTTCCTGAACAACACACAGATTTTATTTTTGACACCATTGGAGAAGAGTGGGGTTTCGTAGGTGCAACGGTTTTTCTTTTAATATTCTGCGGTTTATTGACGCGAATCGTGATTTTAGCGGAACGACAGTCCACGACTTTTGGAAGGGTTCTGGGCTATTCACTCGCTTGCGTATTGTTCTTTCACCTATCAATCAATATTGGCATGACAATAGGATTGGTTCCAACAATTGGTATACCTCTCCCATTTATTTCTTTTGGTGGAAGTAGTTTATGGGCCTTTACCTTGTTTTTATTTACGTTCCTCAGGGTGGATCAGGTAAGAAAGTAAATCTTTAAATCACTAATATTGTCAACAAACAATTATGAATAAGTTTCCTTGGAGTGGCTTTACGCTATTGGGTCTCATG
>CAZZKP010000067.1:0-8516 GCA_964654675.1 uncultured Bifidobacterium sp.
CTCCTTGGGCGCACATTTGGTGCAAAACACCTCCCATGCCCAACTCTACATCATCCACGTGAGGGGCTATCACCAAAATTTTATGGGCTTTCCAGTTAATCATTTTTCAATCTTAACCAAATTAATTTGAAAAACAGATATGTGATATTGATAAATGAATGACTTTTTTATGAATAAAATATCTACTTTATAAAATCGATGAATTTCTCTTTTAAAAAAAGAGACCGGTGCAAATAAGTATGTTGATTCACGATAGATTCAAACGATTGTTTTCTCATATTCATAATTTCGTCGAACGGCAATTTCAATAAACGTTCAATCTGTTCAGAACAATCGTGAATCGAATGATACAATATTATTGTTTTATTTTCTGCAAAATAGAATTCATGATCTCTGCTTTTTGGCGCCAACTGAATGCCATGATTTCCAGGTATTTCAAAGGACCTCATATTGTGAGAATTCAAATTGTGAAGAGAAAGTATATTCAATTGAACTCGGTATTTTGCAATGATATTCCTTAACGAAAAACCATTTTGAGATGGGCTTAATTGGATGTTTTTGTGGAGTCTACGACGACTCCATCCATCCCCAAAAATGTCTATTTGATGGCCCAATTTCGCAAGAGAGTTCAAGAAACTATATCTTAAATTGTCTGGCCCTCCATAAAAACAGACTCGTTTTATCTCTTCCGATTCGGATAAATTAATTTCATTAAAACCTAAAGATTCTGAAGCAAAGGGAAGCAGAAATGCTTGGTAACCGTCCTTGTTTAATTTTTCCAGAATCTCATAGTTGTAAGTGAAATGATAATCGTACAATTTAAGATTTTTGCTGATTGCCTTTTTACCATTGCCATAAGAAACAAAAACATAGGGACTATCTGGGTTGTAATTAACAGTAATTGCGCCTAATTTTTTGGCTAAGAACAGCGTTTTTTTTGATATTTCCATCCCTTTGAAAACCATGATCACATTGGGTCTGAAATGGATGATTTCAGTTTGAATTTTTTTATTGATGTTGTAAAAAATAGAGGAAATACCACATCTCACGAGGAGCTTATTCATCAACGATCGGTGATAGTATCTTTCATAAAAACTCGCACTCGGAATGCGTTTAATCTTTATTGTTTCATCCGCGAGATGTTTACAGTAATAATTTTCAATTGCATTTATATCATTAGAACCGGTGATGAGTAGTCGCATTTGTGTGCGCTAAAATAGTTGTTTTATTTCAAAATTGATTGTGAGCAAAGTGTAAGCAGATGGCTATATTTGATTCATGATTCCATTGTATCACAACGAAACAAGGTCAAACTTTTTTAATCGAAATAAAATTCGATTTTTTTATAGGACTTTCAAATTGATAGATAAAATACGTGGTACTGATTTTTATTCCGCTCAGGCTTCCCATCCTGTTTTAATTGGCCATCATTTCGCGACTGCATTTTATCCGGGATTATTGCGGGGGATTTTTCAAATTTTGCCAAAATCAAAAATTGAGGGTATCATTGATATTGGTTCTGGTAAGGGACTGGGGATTTATGTTTTCAAAAAAAGTGGAATAGCAAGGGTTGGCGGAATTGAATACCAAGAGGCATTGGTTGAGATTTGTCACAAAAATCTTGTCAGAGTCGGAGTAGAAAGTGATTTTGTTTACTGTGGAGATGCAAAAGATTTTATCAATTATGAAGGATATAATACGCTGTATTTGTATAACGCGCTACCATGCGATGTTTTGGGGTTAACCTTAAAGAATTTTATTAGTTATAATAAAAATAATTCAGAGAACGAAGACCACAAATACTTGATTTCAGTTAACCCAGTTTGTCATCAAGTTGCAATTGATGCAGGATTTGTAGAAATCGGAAGATTTTTTCATTTTGCTTCTCATGACACTGTGGTAATCTATTCAGCCGTGCGATGATGCCTCAGAGCTGTTTTAAATCTAATTCAATTTTTACTGTTAACGAGGTTTCAAAAGGACCGGCTTGTTCAAAGGAGATAACTTCTCGGAGATTTTGTTTCCACTTATCAGCAATCACTTGGGGCAAAGCGATTTTGCAGTGATAGTTTTTCATGTCCACCCAAGGCGTTGTCTCCAATCTTTCGATATTTACCGAGAAAGTGAGTGTTTGCGGGGGTAATGAGATAGAGGTATTTATTGTATTTTCTGACAGAAGCTTTTCCATTTCGGCTTTAGAGAAACGCACCCGGATTTCATCGTTGGATATTCTGATTTTCATGGTTGTGTCTCCCGTGTTTGCCTTGTTTATTGTTCGATTTTTTGTTGAGTCAGACCTTGGATTGGGTTTCTACCCTCTGACTATGGGTGTAAATGTTGCAACGTTCGCCGCGCAAAAATCCCACGAGGGTGATGCCCAGTTCTTCGGCCAGGTCGATGGCAAGGCTACTTGGAGCGCCCACCGCCGCAATCATTCGGATGCCTGCCATGGCCGCTTTTTGGACGAGTTCAAATGAGATCCGTCCGCTGAGCAAAAGGATATGATCAGCGAGGTTTTGGGTTTCTGTTGTTTTCGTTGGTTTCGTTTCGTCTTTTGTCCTTTCCGTGTTTTGATTCATCGCGGATGTTGATTGTTTTCGCCTTTCGATGTTTCCGTTAAGCCATCCGCCAATGAGTTTGTCGAGGGCGTTATGCCGACCTACATCTTCCGCCGTGGCGATAATTTCTCCGTTGCGTTGGAAGAGGGCACAGCCGTGAATTCCGCCGGTATGTTCGAAGCTGGCTTGGGCATTTCTCAATGCATCGGGCAGTCGAAAAATGACGTCCGCATCCACTTTCCACTGGGTTTGTGGCAAGGCGATTTTGCATTTGACTTGCACTGCATCGATGGAGGCTTTGCCGCAGACGCCGCAACTGGAAGTGGTGTAAAAATGTCGTTCCATCGAATCCAAATCAACCACGACGCTGTCGTGAAGTTCAATGGTGATGCTGCTTTGGTCGGCGGATTCTTGGGTGGAAATGATGTCTTGGGCGGAGGAAATGATGCCCTCGGTGAACAAAAATCCCAGGGCGAGTTCTACGTCGTTGCCCGGGGTTCGCATGGTGATGGCGACATTTTTTTCGGTGTTGGGTTCCAAATTTGCCCCGGTGAGTCGAATTTCCAGCGGTTCTTCTACGGCCACAAAATCATTGGTGGCGAGGCTTTTTCCGTGCTCCAATCGGGTGATTTCGGTGGGGGATATGCTGAGTTTGGTCGACAAGGATTGGGTATGTTTGGGTTTGAAGTTTGTTGGGTTGTTCTCTGGGAGGGCGATGCAGCCTCGCGAGTTGCAATTTAGTGGGTAAAATTGAATTCGTTGGGAAAATCAAAGCTTCGCAGTGCCATCAATTGCTCTGATGTGGGAATTAGGCAGTGGTGGGGTTGTTGTTCGATGAAGGCTCGAAGGCTGGATTGGGTTTCGGCGAAGGTGGAGAGGTTTTGCAGGACGGACATCGGATAATAAGCCACGAGGGGGTCGATTAGGCCGGTCATGGGGTTTTTGTAGCAACAGATTTTGTTGTTTGTGAGGCCTACGGCAAGGAGGTTTGATAGTATGTCTTCAGTGATATTTCTGTAATCGCAGCCAAGGAGGATTAGGTTTTCCGGCGTAGCAAATTTATCCATTGAAGTATTTGCAGCATCCGATTCTGCATCGTTTACGATGCCCATCAACGCCAAATAACTGAGCAAACCGGTCATGGGTCCTTTGTTTGCGAAGCGGGGATTGTCGAAGACGATCTGCAGGGTAGGGGAGGTTTCTACGGGGATATTTTGCTCTTTTCTGCAAGAAATATGCACGATGTCGCACTGTGATGAGAGCCACCCCGCCGCGCGCAGCGCGGCGGGGTGGCCCCCCACCGAAATCAATGCCTTGTCCGTTCCCATTCTGCGGCTTTCGCCGCCCGCCAACACCAACCCCCCAATCATTTCCCCAAAGTTGAGGTGGTCTTCTTCTCCAATTTCTGTGCCTCCAAACGTGCGGCCTCTTCAATTTGTGTGGCCTTTTCATTCGCCTCATTCTCCACCTTGTCCGCCTTCGCATTTCCCTCCGCCTCGGTTTTGTCGGCCAACTTATACCCTTCGGTCCGAGCCGCATTGGCCTTTTGCTCCGCAGATTTTAACAACTTGTCGGCGGCGGCCCGGGCAATTTTTTTCTTGATGGGATCCCCTGCCGCCGCCACCATCGCATCGGCTTCCTTTTTGGCTTTGTCCATCGCCATCGCATACGCTTGGTCCGTTTTGCTGCGCTGCTCGTTCGCCAAATTTTTCGCTGCCTGCCTGATCTGATCCGCTTGCTGCTTGGCCGCATTCCTTAACTGCTGCACTTTTTCACCCGCTACACGGTTGATTTCGTCCAATTTCTTGTTGATCTCATTGCCAATTTTGTCCTTGGCTTTGTCGACCAAGGGTTTCGCGTATTGCTGTGCGGCGCCCCGCCAATCGATCGACATTTTTGGTTGTTTTACATCGCCCACTATCAAAAAAGGAAGTGATTTGCCTTTCACCGTCATCTTGCCTCCCAAATGCAATTGTTTGTTCAAATCCATATAACCGCCCATTTTCATCGATGCCTCTTTCGGCAATGCCACCGCAATGGAATCCTTGAGTGTTAGTTTGCCATTTTCGATGCCAAATCCCGCTTTTGTGGGCTTCAGCGCGAGCTTGGCGTCTTTGCCCCATTGCAACTGCTTGGCAGCATCGCTCATCCAAGTGGGGATGTCCAACTGACCGCTGAATAAATCAAACAGTCCCGATGCCGTCATCGAGCCCCAATCCGGTGATAGTGTGGGTGAAAAACTCAGCCCTGCCGTGGTTTGCAAGTTGGCCAAACCCTGAATCCGACCCAAGATGGGGGCGAATTCTTTCACCAAACTCAAAGTATTGGCGATGTCTGCGGGGTTCGCATTCAAAATATTAAAGTCGGTCGTAAACTGAGGCTTGCCCCCCAAAGGATAACTGTAAGCCATGTTTTTCAGTTCCACTTTTGAGCCCAAGAACAAGGCGGATAGCGGATTGACAGTTACTTTGCCTTGGGCGACCTCCACCTTTGCGGTGGCTTGTTGGAATTTGTAATCTTGGAACATCAATTGGCCGACATTCATGTTGAGCATCAGATTGAGGTTCTCGGGGATGTGAGGGGCCGAAGCCGCCGTTGCGCCATTGGAATTCTCCGCAGCGCCCTTGTTCTCGTTGGCAGCCGAAGTAGCCTCGGCAGCAGCCTTAGAACCATTGTCGTTCGAGGCCGCAGCCCCGCCCGAAGCATCCTCCGGCATCGCACCCATCCATTCGTTGAGGTCGATGCTGGCGCTGTTCACAATCAGTGAACCTGACAATGTCTCCTGATTCAAATAATACCCCAACATATTTTGGAGTTTTCCGTTCAGATTCAACGCCGATTTTCCGTATTGAATTCCGTCGCCCACCACAGCAAAATCGCTTGGACTGACGCTGAGGGTTAGGCTTTTCATCCCCAAAGGAAGTGAACCGGCCGCATTGTATTTGATTTGGTTCAGGGCGATATTTCCGCTCGCTTGCAAGTCGTTGAATTCTTTCTTCGCGATGGCGCTGTAATGCCCGTCGAACGCAAAATGGGCTTTTACCTCACCTGCTACATCCGTCCCCGATTCCAATGGAATCAGCTTCTTCCACTCGTCCAAATGCAGGTCGATGTCCACCTTTCCCTTCGCATAAGGATTGCTCACCGGCGTTTTCAGATCAAGTTCTACGGAAATGGGGTCGCCGCCCAAGACCGCTTTCAATGGAGCTACCACGATGTGGGTGTTGTCTGGATTTCCATCGGTGTTGTCCATCAGGAAGTTCAGCGAAACGTCGCTCGCATTGGCCGGCATCCCAGGGTATTGGAAACCTGCCTGGGTTACATTGATTTCAGCATGGGTAGAGGGCATGCGTACATCGTCCATGATTCCTTTCATCAAAAACACCAATTTCAGGCTGCCCGATGCTTTTACGTCGGCAAAGTTCTCTGTGTAACAGCCCGGAACCACACTCAGCAGCGATTTAAATTCACTGCTCGGCGTGCGCACATCGATGTCCATGTCCATGTCTTTCTCACGCATTTCCACCCATCCCTTGGCTTGAAGTGGTAACGCATTGATTTTGAATTCGTTGTCGGCAAATCCAAAGCGCATTTTCTTCAAGTCCATGTTGATATCGGTGTTGGCATCGATTTTTGCTTGACTCAGCAGGGTCATTCCCGCATATGACATAGAAAATTGATCGATCAGCAAATCATTTTTGAGGGTAAAAATCTCATCGGCAAAATCCCCATTGGCGTGCCAGTTCAGTCCATTGGTGGTGATTTCGAAATCCAAGGAATGGTCGATGTAATGCAGCCGTGTATTTTCGATGGACAGGTCGTTTATTTTGATGGCCAAGGGTGTCGCACCGGTGTCTTGGGGTTGTGTTCCTGAGGTTGTATCGGGTTTTGCAAGGTCGAAGTTGGCCGCGCCGCTTTTCAAAAAGATCACTTGAGCCCTGGCATCGTTGATGGCGATTTTGCGAATCAAAACGGTTTCTCCTTTCCAAACGGAGGCCAGGTCAAGCACCAATCGGATGTTCTTGGCATCGATCAGGGTATCTTGGGCAAAGGAATCCACGCCCACCACTTTTACATCTTGTATGCCGAGGCTGAGGTTAGGGAAATTGCGGAGTAAGCTCAGGGAGATATCGTCGTTGAAACTGACTTTCGCATTCAGGTTGTTGTTGGCGGCTTCTTTCACTGCGCTCACAATTTTGCCTTTGAAAGCGAAGGGGAGCACAATCAACAATGCGAGGAGGGAAACGAGGCTGATGCCTGTGATCTTGGCGATTTTTTTGAAATTCATGGTTGTGTGGGTTTACAAAAATAATCAATGTGGGTGTTTCAAAAACGTTTCAACGCGTTTCGTGGCATTGCGTCGCACATCCAAATAAAATAGGTTGATGTCGCCGATGTGGTAGTTGGGGTCGGTATAAAATCGACTTCCAGGAAATTTCGGTTTGGTGATCCACAAAATGCCTCCATGCACTTGGGCATCGCAAATGTGGGGCAGGGTATGGGAAAATGGCCTAAGGACGGCACCGGCATGATCCGTTTTGGGCACATAATTCTCGTTGAGCTCCCAGCTGATCGGATTCACGCAGACCGCGCGCTCCAATGCCAGCGGATAATATGGCGGTACAAATCCTCGCTCATAACTGCTCCAACTCAAGAAGCAGCCCGTTGCCGAATCGTTGGTGCAGGCGGGAAGACCGGGCAAGGAATCGTAAGGGACGGGCATGCCTACCAAATACGTAGCGACCAATTGCTTTTGCAACGGCGTGCCCAAGATATGCTCTTTGATGATGCGGGCCGCATGGATGGTGCCCTGACTGTGCGATGCAATCACAAGGGGTCTGCCCTGGTTCCAATGGGCCAAATAGTACAAAAATGCTTGCTCCACGTCGTGGTAGGCGGTGTCGAGGGCGGCTTGTTTGTCGTCTTTGTGCGGTGTGAGGAAAACCGAATAATGGGCTTGTCGGTACCGCGGGGCATAAATCTTCCCAGCGGCATTGAAGGCGGAGGCTTGGAATCGAATGGGGCTTTCGTCGACCACCTTGTTCAGCGACGCATCGCGCAAATCTTGGTTCCAAAGGAATTCCGTTTTGGGCTTTTGGGTGTAGGTGGTGGGATGGATAAAGAACACATCGGCCGGGGCATTGGCTTGGTTGTTTTCCAGTCCTCGCGGACAATCATCGGCAGGGTCGATTTTGGTGGGCAAGGCACTCCAATGGTCTGGGTTTGCGTACTGGGGTGGCGGCGGACAAGGACTGAGCGAAAAGCGGGTTGGGTTGCAATAGGCTTGTGCAAACGTGTCGGATGAGAGTGTGGTGAGAAAGGCGAAGAAAGAGAGGACTCTGAACAACATATCAAATTTGAATCGAAGATAATCGGATAATGTCAGTTTTTCATGCAACAAACCTTTCGGGTTTTACTTCAAGGAACAAGAAATCGATAAAGATTTTCCATATATTCGTTTCAAAATAATACTATGTATACAGGATTGGTTCATACTCACAATTTGTTGCGCTGGGTGATTGTTGTCACCTTGGTTTGGTCGTTGATCAACGCTTTTAAAGGCAAAAACGGCAAGGAAACTTTGATTTTGATGATTTCATCCCATGTGATGTTGTTGGTGGGTCTCGTTCAATGGGTTGGCGGCGAATGGGGTCTGAAGCGCATCAAAGAGTTGGGGATGGGCGAGGCGATGAAAAATGCCGCGATACGATTTTTTGCTGTAGAACACTCATTGATGATGGTGATAGCGGTGGTTTTGATCACGATCGGACATCGTTCGGCAAAAACAGGAAAAGCCAATACAAAGTGGTTTTTGTTGTCGGCCCTGTTGATTACCTTGCTGATGATGCCCGGCCCTTGGAAATCTGACGCTGCGTTGCAAAGGGGTTTATTCCCCGGCGCTACGATGCATGCACCTGCCTCAGAATCCTCCACTACGGTTGATTCTTGTGGTTGATT
>CAZZKP010000067.1:8616-10162 GCA_964654675.1 uncultured Bifidobacterium sp.
GGATTGTGTTGCATTTTGCCCTGAATGACAAGTTTGCAGTTGTTCATTTTGGCAACATTTTTGATTGTTTGTCGACGCTATGAAATTTACCATCAAACAATCACTCGTATTGGGCTCCGCCCTGCTTTTTCTGTCGTTGATTTTTGGTTACACAGGCGCTTGGCTATACAACGCCCACATTTTTGGCGGCCCGTCTCAGGGTCTGCAAATCGCCGGTGATGTGTCCTCAGACCGTTCCGGGCTGCGGGCGATATCTGTCAATGGCGACATGCCCTCGGGTTTTGAGCAAGCGTCGGCCTCGGCCACGCCCTCTGTGGTGTTTATCAAAACCCTCAGTACTGTGCAATATGAGAGTCCCTTCAGCGGGCTGTTTTGGGATTTTGATCCTTTTGGTTCTCGCGGCCAAGCGGCGAGCACCGGTTCGGGGGTGATTGTGAGCAAAGACGGTTACATCGTCACCAACAACCATGTCATTCAAGGGGCCGATAAAATCACGGTCGTATTAAACAAGCCCAAAACGGAATATACGGCCCGAGTGGTGGGCACCGATCCGAGTTCGGACTTGGCGGTTTTAAAAATCGAAGCGGCCAATCTGCCCGCCGTAGCTTTTGCCAATTCTGATTTGGTGAAAGTGGGTGAGTGGGTTCTTGCCGTGGGCAATCCTTTCAATCTAACAAGCACCGTGACAGCCGGCATCGTGAGTGCCAAAGGCCGAAACATCAATATCGTAAAAAATCAGTTTCCCATAGAGAGTTTTATTCAGACCGATGCGGCCATCAACCCGGGAAATTCAGGGGGTGCGCTGGTGAATCTTCGCGGAGAGTTGGTGGGTATCAATACCGCCATTCAAAGCAATACCGGCAGTTATTCGGGCTATGGTTTCGCCATTCCAGCCAATATCGTCATGAAAGTGGTGGCAGACTTGATGGACAATGGCGTAGTGCTGCGCGCATTTTCGGGGATGACGGTTGGCGAGATGACCTCAGAAGAGATGAAGCGCTACAACCTTGGGACCGATGCGGTGAAGGTGGTGGATTTGTTGGAGGATGGACCTGCGGCCAAGTCGGGCTTGCAATTGGGCGATATAATCACCCACATTGGCGGCGTTTTTGTGGATGGCAAACCGATGTTTGATGAGCATTTGGCGTACAAACGTCCGGGACAGGATTTGGATCTTACGGTGCTTCGAGCGGGCAAAACCCTCACGGCAAAACTGGTGCTGATTGGCAAAACGGAGAATCAGGCGCTGTTGATGAAGGGCGCGGTGAACAGCAAATTGCTTGGCGCCGATTTTCAGCCGCTGGGAGAGACGGACAAGGTGAAGTTGGGTCTCACATCGGGCATCCGATTGATCAACATTCAGCGGGGTAAAACCATCGCCCAAATGGGATTGGGTGAAGGCTTTGTGGTGGTGAAGTTCAATGGCAAAACTTACAGCGAGCCAGAGGATTTGATTGCCGCGATGGAAGGCGCTCGAGGTCGGATCGAAATAGTGGGGAAAGACCGCAACGGCAGCAACCAGAGCTTTAGCTTTTATAGTTATTGA
>CAZZKP010000068.1:0-10061 GCA_964654675.1 uncultured Bifidobacterium sp.
AATGATTCAATTATCAATAATAAATGTATTTTTTGACACATCCGATGCACAGTTCTCGGCTGAAATCAATTTGGCATTCACAAAACTAATGATGGCGGTAAAAATCAATCAAGAATCTGTCATTCCCGAAGATGTGGAGAGGATTTACGCAATGGGTAAGGGTGAATATCATCCTGAAATATTGGGTAATTTTATGGCTCCTGTGATTTTTGTCTGGTCGGACCGCGAAATAAGTGGTGTGCCCGCGTTGTACCACACCAAACCAACAGAACGAGGCGTTATGCTGAGATTTCCTGCATTTAATACCATGTGTTCGAGCAAAGAGGAGAAATTGAAAGTTTGGCAAACCATTCAGCAGATATTGAAATTTGGTAAATAATTCTGAATATCAAAGAATTGTATCGATACCAAAGCCACATTGATAGGCGAATTTGTGTCTTGAAAGGGATTAACGAGAATTTTAAAGACATAACATCGGTTTGTTGCAATTTCCGCAAAAAGTTATTCTTGAAATCGCTCGATAAATATTTAAATTCGTAAACTTCTATAGTATGGCAAAGCGATTACTATCAACCCTTCTGAAATACAAGATCAAGCATTTATTTGTGTTTTTATCCTTGTTTATTTCAAGTTATCAAACACTAAAGGCTGACCATGTAATGGGTGCCGACATGAGTTATGTTTGTTTGGGTAGTGGAAAATATAAATTGGTCATTAAGTTTTACCGTGATTGCAGGGGTGCAAGCGCACCGCCGAGTTGGAGCCAATTGTATTGGTATGCGGGAAACAATCAAGGAATGTCAACCAGTCGATATTCAATAGGTATGACGCGGGTGGGTATCAGAGATATTACCCCTAGATGTTCTACCGCGACAAGTCCTTGTAGTCCAACAAATACCAGTTATACGGGAGATGGTGTAGAGGAACATACCTATGAAGCCACAATTGATATCAGTAAATCGCCATTCACAGGAATAGGACTAGGAACAACGTATTGTGATTTAACGTTCGCATACAACCAATGTTGTCGGAATGCGGCAATCACTACCGGGGCGACATGGGCTGATTTTTGGACGACAGCAACCATTAATGTTTGTAATGTTAATAAGGCAAAGAACAAGTGTAATACATCGCCCACACTATCTAACGTTCCGATTGGATATGCATGTTGTAACCAAGCATATTACTATAACAACGGAGCGATTGATACGATAGACTATGATTCCTTATCATATTCAATGGCACCTGCATTGAGTGGTGTACCCAATACTTCTGTTCCTTATACTTCTCCATTTGCCTATCAATATCCTGTAACACCCTATTGTGTTCCTCCAACATCAATAAAATGCGCTCCCAATACGAAAACAAAACCTCCAAGGGGTTTCTTTATGGATACAGGCACTGGAGATTTGGTTTTTACACCCACCAAATGTGATGAAGTTGCAGTGTTGGTATTGGTAATCACAGAATGGCGACGTGATACAAATAACGTATGGCGATGGGTAGGTAAAACACGGCGTGATATGCAAATTGTCGTCAAAGACGACTGTGGATATAACAACGCACCCACTGTTGAGGGGCCATACTCTTATAAAGTATGTGAAGGCGAGACAATAAAATTCAAAGTGTCTTCGGATGACGAGACTTTTACGCCTTACCAAAAAGTCCCGGATACAACAACCATGAAATGGAACAAAGGGATTCCAGGTGCCAAATTTACCCTTGCCAATAAGTCAGATTGGCCTGAAAAAAGGAAGGCCTACGCTGAATTCGAATGGACGCCATCCGTTGGAATGGCTTCTGATGTAGCGTATTCATTCACTGTTACCGTCTCAGATGAACATTGTCCTAAGCCATCAACCTCAATCCGCGCGTTTAAAGTCAAAGTCAATCCAAGGGCTTTTAGTAAGCGTACTTATACCAAATTGAAATGTGGAAAGTTTGCCATGTCTGCGACAGTGAGTGCATCATTCAAAGGCGCTCCGTCATTTAAGTGGAGTGTTCGGGACAGTTTGGGTAAGAGTGAAATTTTTTATAGTACCAAAAAATCAGATACAATGACGTTCTACAGGGGCGGTAAGTATATTATTGTCCATACCGTCAACAATTCTGAAAATTGCCCCACAATTTATAGGGATACAGTCATTATTCCGAGCCCACCTCAAGTGGTAATGGCCAAAGCCGATACTTTTGCTTGCTTTGCAACAACGATGAAGCTGAATGCCAATGTGTTGTATGGTAAGTCGCCTTTCAAATATTACTGGACTCGTGTTGTAAAAGATACGGGAACCAAGGCCGCATGGAAATCTGAAACACATATCTCAGGTGATACATTGCAACAACTTTCTATCCCCAATATCAATAGAGATTCAACACTGAGAATAAAAATTACCGACGGTGATGGTTGTATTTTTTATGATACCGCAACAATTTATGTGAAACCTCTACCCAAAGTGAGTCTTGGTCCAGATCAAAGAATTTGTACCTACGAGACGGCCACGTTCGATGGTCAAAACGCAGATACAGTGAAGTATTTATGGAATACCGGAGATACGACTCGATTTGTGACCAAAAATGTGAAAGGCAAATACGTCGTGCGGGTTATGGAGAAAAAGTGGAAATGTATCATGACGGATACCGTTGAACTATTTGTGAATGATACGGTGAAGAGTAGGGCGGGTAATGACACAATCATTTGTCACCAAAAATCCATTGAATTGACAGCGTCGCACAAACCCGCGTCAATCACAGGCAATTATACTTGGGTGGATATAACTGGGGCCAAAACCTTAGGGAACAATGCGAAATATTTAATCAGCCCAAAAAATACCAATGCTCCAAGCGGATCGGCACAGTATTTCTATTATTCATTGAATACCAAGGTGACGCAATCAGGGCATGAATGCCAACACACCGATACAATAAAAGTCAGAGTAAATACATTGCCTGCTGTGAAATGGGATCCTAAACCTTTAAAAGCGCAGTGTTTTGTTTATGGAGATATTGAAGTCAACCCATTCTTCAGCAAAGGAAAGGATGCAAAAACTCGGATTTGGGCTTTTGAAAATAAAACGCCTAACAATGTAAACTCAAAGCCAACAACTTCGGCTTCACCAGGTCCGGGATTTGCCAGGAATTACATTGACTCATTGACGACGGGTCGTCACTTGTTTAGAACGACATTCTTGAATAATACCCAGCTTCAAAACGGGAATAGTTTCCAAGCCAAAATTTATGCTGCCTACACGGATACCAATGGTTGTGTTAACATAGATAGTGTGATTCAGAGAATCAATGGAAATCCAATGGTTGATATTCGAGACAGTGTTTTTTGTCAGGACTTGGGTTCAATCAAAATGGATCAAATTACCCTTAGACCCAAGGTAAAAATCGGAATAAAGGTAGATTGGACTGTAATGAAAAATGGGACGCCAGGTGGCGTTGATCCAACGAAGATATTATCAAATGATAACCCATTTGGAACGCCAGATTGGGTATTTAGATTCGGTGATCCAACGGAAGATTTTTATCAAGGTGATTATAGATTCCAGTTGTGTGTTGAGGATCAGTTAACTGGTTGTTTGACGTGTGATTCAGTTAACATTAAAATCATCGCAGAACCAACAGTGAAGGTGACTTCTCCAAATCCTGTTTGTGTGAATTGGGATACGATGGAATTGTATGATTTCATTAAAGTGAATGGACTACAAGCACGAGACAAGGATGGATCCAAATACAAGATCATCGAATACAATTACAACCGGTTGGATCCAAAAGTTAATAGCACCAATTTAATTAATGGACATAAATTTTTACCCTCATTTGGAACTGGTACATGGTTAATAAAATATAGCAATGCAGCCACCGGATGTTTGAAAGAAGACAGTTTCTATATCTATGTGAATGATACACCCAATGCTGTATTATTGGGACCAGCAACCATATGTGCGAGTGGATCACCCCTAGATCTTAACACTCGAATCAATACCGTGCAAACCAAGCCTGCGAGTGCTACCGGAGTTTGGACTGGAACAAGTCCCGGAGTGACCGTCACTGGAACTTCTACTTTCAAGCCATTCTCTTTGGCTTCAGCAACGAATATTGAAGGTCCGCATTCGTTTCGATTTACCTATACGGATAACAATGGTTGTTCGGACACAGAAGTATACCAAATATTTGTGCGGAATCAGCCCACGATTGGAATAACTACAAGCAAGCCGGCAAGTGCTTGTGAGGGCAGTCCATTTGCGATACAAAGTACTTCAAAGTATTGTGACGCCAAGGTGTCTTGGACATTGCAGAAGCATGCCGACGGTTCCCTTAGTGACGGAAGTTTCAGCACCGGCAGCACTTCTGAGAATGTACTGTACGTTCATGGACCTGTAGATAAATTGCAAAAGGGTGCATTCTTGAAAGTGACAACAACTCCCATTTCGGGTGATGTTTGTCCACCAGTATCAGACAGTATTCAAATTGTTTTGCACCAATATCCTGACTTATCGGTGATCAACAGTCAGTCTGGTTGTATTCCATTGAATACTACATGGACGGTTTCTGATAACCGGGGGATTCCTGCGAACCAGATGGCTTATCATTGGGACTTTGGGAATGGAGATACCTCAAATATGCAAAATCCTGCAGATGTCAAATTTCCCATACAAGGAAAATATTCCGTTCGCGTAATTGCGACCAACACTTCGGGTAACTGTAAAGATACAAGCGCAGCGAATGTGGAGGCATATCCTATTCCCGTAGCGTCTTTTAATACGGATCCGACGAAGACAACGGTGGCTTTGCCAAAGTTCCGTATGTTGAATAGCAGTAGCATCAATTCTACGGTATTTCCGGCGAATTTGAAATATTTGTGGGATTTTGGGGATGCAACGAAATTGGATGATACCTCCACATTGAAAAATGCATTTTATTCCTACGGAAAAGATACGGCAACATATACAATCACCTTAATTGTTAAATCGGATAAGGGTTGTTCTGATACAGCAACGAAGTTGGTTTATATTGGTCCAGATATTATCGTATTTATTCCGGATGCTTTTACTCCGGACAATGCAGGGCCAAATAAGAACAATACGTTTGCTCCCGTTGCAATGAATTATCGAAATGCAACGATGATGATATTTAACCGTTGGGGCGAGAAGTTGTATGAAACCAACGATTTATTAAAGGGTTGGGATGGTCGCGCTAACGGTGCTGACTGTCAAGATGGAGTCTACATGTATACCTTAAAACTCTACAGCTTAGATGACAAGATGTATGAATACAATGGTTCAATTTCACTTCTGAGATAATTTTTCAGATTTGATTTTGTCTGTAGGAAGGAAGTATAGAATAAAAATTCCAATAATAAAGAACACCATCAACAAAAGGATGCTGTTTCTCATATTTCCAGTAACGTTGTCAATCATGGCCCATGCAAAGGTTCCCAAAACAATAGCCAATTTTTCTGTGACTTCGAAGAAGCTGAAATACGATGTGTTGTCGTGATCTCCAGGGATAAGTTTTGCGTAAGTGGCACGAGACAAACTTTGAATACCACCCATGACAGTGCCTATCAAGCATGCCAAAGCGAAAAATTGATTTGGCTTTTGAGGTTCTAACTGATATGCCAAAATACAACTCAAGGTCCAAATGCTTAAACTGATGAATAAGGCGGGTTTGTTTCCCAATTTTTTGGCAGCCCAAGCGAAGAAGTACGCTCCCGCAATCCCAATGAGTTGAATCAATAGTATAGTTTTAAGCATATCCTCAGATTCCAATTTGAGTTCGTTTTTTCCAAACAATGCGGCGACGTAGATTACGGTTTGCACACCCATCGTATAGACAAAAAAGGAACCTAAGAATATCTTTACGGCTTTCATCTTTTTGACTTCCTGATAGACGTTCCGAATTTCACGATATCCATTCCAGATACTTACCTTCGCTTTCGCTTCTAGTTTGCCCGGAAGTTTGAGTAATGGCCAAAACGACCATCCCAACCACCAGATACCTACTGTAGCAAAACCCACTTGAAAGGGCAGAGGACTTGTTTTGGGGGATGGCAACCCGAACCAATCGTGCTTGATTAATAAGAGTAAATTAAAAATCAACATCAAAACGGATCCAATATATCCCATGGTGAATCCGCGTGCGGACAATCTATCAAATTTGTCAGGCGTAGCAATTTCAGGCAAATAGGCGTTATAGAATACCAAGCTGCCTGCAAATCCTAGGGTTGCAATCATGAAGCTCATCAAGCCAAACATGTAGTTGTGTCCGTTGAAGAAATACAAAGCGCTGCAACCCAAACTTCCGAGGATCACAAAAAACCGCATGAATGGTTTCTTTGCTCCAGACGCATCACTGATACCAGACAACAATGGTACGAGCAATACATTCAAGAGAAAAGCAAAACTCAGACAATAACTGTATAGGGCGGTATTTTTAAAATCCATTCCCATTACCTCCATATGTTTGGGGGTGAAACTTTCGTAAAAAGTGGGGAAGATAGCCGACGAAATGCTGAGAGAGTATACGCTGTTCGCCCAATCATACATGGTCCAAGCCGTCATTACACCTTTGTTGTTCTTTTCCATAAGATGTGTGCAATTTACCCAAAAATGTGGGATTTTACATTGGCGAATATGTTGTTGACCCGAAGTAGGGGTTTAGAATCGTGTAAGAATCTAGGGTGAACGGCAATCGGATTAGGAATCTGAAAGAAATTAAGATGCGAATTTTTGACTATCCGCTCGATTCCATTTTTCTTCAGCGATACTTTTGGTGATTACCAATTCTGACTTTCTTTTTTGTGATGGGGCCTCATACATGAAATCCTGCAGAATTAACTCACAAATACCTCTCAAACCTCTCGCTCCCAATTTGTTTTCAAAGGCCATGTCAACAATAAAGTCGATTGCTTCATCTTCCACAATCAATTGTATATGATCCAATGAAAACAAGTGTTGATATTGTTTTAGTAGCGCGTTTTTTGGGTCGGATAAAATGGATTTTAACGCGGGCTTATCAAGTGGCTCCAGTGCCGTTAAAATGGGGAGACGTCCAATTAATTCTGGAATGAGCCCAAAAGCCCTCAAATCGGGGGGAGACACCAAGCTGAGTAATTTTTTGTCTTGAATTTCTCGATTTAGGCTGCTTTTAAAGCCCAATTCTTGCTTTTGAACGCGCCTGGATATAATTCTTTCAATTCCATCAAATGCACCACCACAGATGAACAAAATATTGGTGGTATCTACTTTAATGTATTTTTGATCTGGGTGTTTTCTGCCACCTTCAGGCGCCACATTGGATATGGTGCCTTCCAAAATTTTTAGTAAACCTTGTTGTACTCCTTCACCACTTACATCACGAGTAATGGAAGCATTGTCGCCTTTGCGACTTATTTTATCCATCTCGTCCAGATAAATAATGCCCCGTTCGGCCAGTTCTGGTTTGTAATTGGCCACTTGAAGTAAACGGCTTAATATGCTTTCTACATCATCTCCAACATAGCCCGCTTCCGTTAATACAGTGGCATCGGCGATACAAAACGGAACGTCCAGGATTTTTGCCAATGTTTTTGCCAAAAGCGTTTTGCCCGTGCCCGTTTCACCAATCATCAAGATGTTGGATTTTTCAATTTCTACATCTTCGGGGCTTTTACTATTTTTCTTGCTATTTAATCGTTTATAGTGATTGTAGACAGCCACGCTCAAGGTTCGCTTGGCTTGATCTTGGCCGATCACGTATTGGTCGAGGTGTTCTTTGATTTCAACAGGGGTAGGCAGTTTTTTGCCCCCTTTTTCTCCTGTAGTGCTATTAATGGTATTTGCAATTTCCGCAGAACCGCCAAGTTCTTTCTCTACGATTTTATTTGCCTGCTCGGCGCAATGATCACAAATATGACCGTCTAAACCGGAGATTAACATCAACGATTCGCTTTTCTTGCGACCGCAGAATGAACAAATTGGGTCCTTCGCCTTCATCCGAAATTATTTGCTACGACGCCCGAGCACTTCGTCAATCATTCCGTAAGCCTTTGACTCTTCAGCGGTCATCCAATAATCACGGTCTGAATCCTTTTCTACTTTATCAAAAGGCTGTCCAGAATGGTTAGAAATGATGTCATAAAGTTCTTTTTTCAGCTTACTGATTTCCTTGTAAGTGATCTCGATGTCGGAAGCTTGGCCCTGTGCACCGCCCAAAGGTTGGTGAATCATGATGCGGGAGTGGGGAAGTGCAGTTCGTTTTCCGTGGGCACCTGCACACATGAGTACAGCACCCATACTTGCTGCCATTCCGGTACAAATGGTAGCCACATCGGAACTGATGTATTGCATCGTATCATAAATTGCCAATCCAGCGTAAACACTTCCTCCGGGGCTGTTGATGTAAATTTGAATGTCGCGGTTTGAATTCGCACTTTCCAAAAACAAGAGCTGTCCCATGATGATATTGGCGACATCTTCATAAATGGGAACACCTAAGAAAATGATTCGGTCCATCATCAAACGAGAGAAGATATCAATGACACTCGCGTTCATCTGACGTTCCTCGATGATGTTAGGGGTTAATCCGTAAATGCCACCGCTCTGGGAAACCAGTTTGGTGTAATTGTCCATCTTTAAGCTGCTTATTCCCAAGTGCTTCGTCGCGTATTTCTCAAATTCTTTACCGTAGTCCATGTTGTTGTGGTTATTTAACAAATCAAATATAGAAAAGGTTATTCACCATGTGCAGATTTGTGCGCATTTACTTGTGCGAAATAATCTTCAACACTGATTTTTTTCGATTTGATGGTGATCAATTGTTTTACGGAATCGTAGGCTTTGCGATAAATGACGCGGTCTGCCATTTGCATAACGAATTCACGTTCCGACAATTTTTTGTTGATGCTTTCATCCAAAAATGCGTCGTTCATTGGGATGTTTAATCCGTACTGTCTGTACAATCCATGAAAATAAATGCGCGCTTCTTCTCTGATTTCGGCTTCAGTGCTCTTTAAATCCTGCTGCGCTGCGATTTTATCAATGACCAAACGGCGTTGCAATGCACTTTTTTCTTCCGCGTATTTTTCATCGATGTTTTCAAAATTGTAATCGTTTTCTTTGGTTGTGATCAACCAGCGTTTCAAAAATTCATCGGGCAAATTGATGTTATGTTTTTCCATCAACAAGTGTCCAATTTGATGATCTAACCAAAGCTCAGATTCGTTGCGGTAGTAATTTTCCAAATTGGCTTTGATTTTTTCGCGATATTCTTCTTCGCTTTTTGGAATTTCCAAATCGCCAAATACTTCTTTGTAGTACTCTTCGTTGATTTCAGCATCGATTCTGCGTTTGATTTCCGTTACCGTAACGCTGAAATTGCTGCTCAAGTCGGCCACCCCTTCTTTTGCGATGCCTAAAGTATTCGAGATAACTGTTTCGTTGTTGTTCAGCAAAGCTTTGATGTCCGCATTGAACTGATCGCCCACTTTTTTGCCTAAAACACTTTTCTTGATTTTTTTGTCCTCGATGAGCGATGACACAAAGCTAATATTCTTGTCGTTCAAGCCTCCTTCGAGTATTGTTCCATCCTCATTTAGTTCATTTACCAGAGCGTAGATAATGTCTTCTTCTTCGGCCGCTTCAATATCTACCATCTTGCCATGGCGCTTTCGAGAATAATTGATATCCTCTGTAACCTCTTTGTCTGTTACGGCAATGTCGAATTGCTCCAATGTATCCTTTTTTGATACATTCAATTCAAATTGAGGTGCCAATCCACAGTCAAAAGCAAACGTAAAATCCTCACTTCCATCAATGTCGATTTGGCTTTCTATTTTGTTGCTCGCGATGGGGTAGCCCAAAATATCCAGTTTGTTTTCTTCGATGTAGTTGTTCATTGCATCGGAAGCCATTCGCTGGATTTCGTCTGCCAAAATTCCTTTTCCGTACAATTTTTGCACCATGCCCATCGGCGCTTTTCCTGGCCTAAAACCTTTGATGTTGGCAGTTTTTTGAATGCGCTTAACTTCTTTTTCTACCTTTTCTTGGTAGTCTTCCTTACCCAAAGAAATGATAACG
>CAZZKP010000069.1:0-9970 GCA_964654675.1 uncultured Bifidobacterium sp.
GTAATTCTATCAACTGCCACGCAAACCTTCTAATAATTAGGTTTAATTTGTTTTGGCTGATGAGCAATTTAGGCTGACTCATTGGATAACAAAATTACGGTTTCGAACTCTTCTTTGGTGATGGCGATGACAGATAATCTCGGCTGTTTGATTAATCCAATGTTTGATAATCTCGGATCTGATTTTAGAACCGAGAGTGATACAGGGTTTTTTAGGGGATAAACTGGCTTAACATCCACAACAACCCATGCCGTTTCAGTGGTTGTAGGATCTTGATAATGGGTTTTGATGACTTCCGCTACACCCACCACTTCCTTGCCTTCATTGCTATGATAAAACAAACATAAATCTCCCAATTCCATGCCTTGGAGATTATTTCTCGCTTGGTAATTACGGACACCATCCCAAAATGTCTGGCCGTCTTTCATGAACTTGTCCCAACTATACTTGAAAGGCTCCGATTTTAATAACCAAAAGTTCATAAAGGCAAAATAATGTCAATTTGAACAAAGTCCAAACATATCGGACAGAGATAGAATCACCAATTTATTGACAATTTGGTAACTGCCAAAAAAATTGACAAAAAAAGTTGGACAAACTTGACAATATGAATTTTATGTTGTTCATTTACCAAGCACAAAGTTGTCAATTTTTTTAACAATGTATCTCAAGGAAAACCTAAAATTATTACGCAAACGCAGAAAGCGAAGTCAGGAAGATGTTGCCAAAAGTTTATCATTAACACGCTCAGCCTACAACAGTTATGAAAACGGAGTTGCCGAACCGGGCATTCAGATTTTGATTCGTTTGTCGGAGTTTTTCCAAATCAATATCGATAAATTGATTCGTATCGATTTAAATCAATTGGGTGAAATGCAACTTTCACAATTGGAAAAAGGATTCGACTTAGACTTATCGGGCACTCGGTTGCGGGTTTTGGCCACAACAATCAATTCTGAAAACGAAGAGAATATCGAATTGGTTTCAGTAAAAGCCAAGGCGGGATATGCCACGGGATATGCCGATCCGGATTATATCAAAACCTTACCCGCTTTTAATCTTCCATTTTTATCAGCCAACCGCAAATATCGGAGCTTCCCCATTTCTGGAGATAGCATGCCACCCGTGTCTGACGGTGCCTTTGTCACGGGTGAATATGTTCAAGATTGGAATATGGTAAGAAATGGACATCCCTATATCGTTGTGACACAAGATGATGGGATCGTATTCAAAGTGTTATACAATCGTGTGGAGGAGGATGGTACTTTTTTGTTGTGCAGTACGAATCCTGGCTATGCACCATATACGGTTAAAGTGAGTGAAATATTGGAGGTATGGAAGTTCGTGAACTACATCAATCCGAAATTTGAAGAGCCCAAAGCAACAGAATCGGATGATATTGGACCGGCGATTCGAATGATTCAGAGGGAAATTGGCTTGATAAAAGACAAGGTCAAGAACATCGAAGAAAAGATATAATCGTTTCTTTGTTGAAAATAGGCATTCACAATGCCTCAGTTTGAATGGATTGTTTTATTTTTGCGAACACTTTATTCAGCGTAGATGAAATTCAGTAAAAAAGTATACCTCGAGTGGTACAGAAGCATCCTATTGCAACGTCGTTTCGAAGAGAAAGCCGCGCAATTGTATGGACAGCAAAAAATCAAAGGTTTTTGTCATTTATACATAGGTCAAGAAGCCATCACGGCAGGTATGATGTCGGCCATCAAAAAGGGTGACAAAGTAATTACTGCCTATCGTGATCACGGCCATGCTCTCGCCATGGGTGTATCTGCAAATGCTGTCATGGCTGAGTTGTATGGAAAAGAAACGGGCTGTACGGGTGGTAAAGGCGGAAGTATGCACATGTTCTCCAAAGAACACAATTTTGTAGGTGGACATGGAATTGTCGGTGCACAAATTCCTATGGGTGCAGGTTTGGCTTTTGCAGAAAAATACAACAACACTGGAAATGTAAGTTTGACATTCTTTGGTGATGGTGCAGCGCGTCAAGGTGCTTTGCATGAAGCATACAATATGGCGATGTTATGGAAGTTGCCAGTGGTTTTTATCTGTGAGAACAACCAATATGCCATGGGTACTAGCGTAGAAAGAACCACAAACTTATTGGATATTTACAAAATCGGATTGGGTTATGATATGCCCAGTTTCCAAGTGGATGGAATGAAATGCGAAACGGTGCATGAAGCCATTGCCGACGCCTGTGAACACGCGCGTAGCGGAAAAGGACCCGTATTTCTTGAAATCAAAACGTATCGCTATCGCGGTCATAGCATGAGCGATCCTGCAAGCTATCGAACCAAAGAAGAAGTGGCGGATTACAAAACGAAGGATCCTTTGGAGACAACCAAAGAGACCATTCTAAAGAAGAAGTTTGCCTCGGAGAAAGAATTGGACGCATTGGAGGAAGAAATCATTTCCATTGTAAATGCCAGCGTAGAATTCGCTGAAGCATCAAGTTATCCAGATGCTTCTGAGTTGTTTACCGATGTTTATATTGAAAACGATTACCCATATATCACCGACTAAAATTTAATTTTCTTATATTCGCGCCCTCTTTTAACCATTATGAACATCAAAGAAAGCTATCAACTACTGCAAGCCAGAATCAAAAACTTCTACGAAGAGAATAAAAAACATGTTCAAATTGTAGGTATTGCAACTTTGGCAATTGTAGGCGGCATGGTATATTGGTTTAGTTTCTACATGCCTTCTCAAGAGAAAGAGGCCTCTGTGAAATTCGCAAAAATGTACCACTATTTCAAAACAGACTCATTTGACATTGTCCTTAAAGGAGACAAGAAGAACAAAATCACATCTGCCGTTGAAATTGCTGATGATTATAGCTTTACAAAAAAAGGAAAAGAAGCGGCCTTGGTTGCCGGTTTATCTTACTTAAAGAAATCCGAATACAGCAAGGCATTGGATTATCTTGACAAATTCAGTGCGAATGATGCATTGTTAGGTCCATCTATTATCGCGGCCAAAGCAGCTTGTAAAAGTGGCTTAGGGGATTTAGAAAAAGCGGCCAGCCTTTATGAAAAAGCAGCACGTTTGGGCGACAATGAATATACAAGCATGTATTTTCAAAAAGCTGGGGTTCATTACGAATTGTCAAAAAACTACAGCGCTGCCTTGGCTTGTTACGAAGAACTCGATAACAAATATGGCACAACACGAGAAGGACAAGACGCTGAGAAATACATCTATCGCCTCAAGGGTTTGATGGGTGATTTGAACAAATAACACGCAGGTGGCAACAGCGATTTCTTCTTCTCCCTCACCTACTTTTTCCTACAACAAAAAACACTACCAAATCGGTATCGTGACCGCTGTATGGAATCAACACATTACGTCTATATTGAGAAACGGTGCCTTGGAGACATTAACCCATCATCAAGCGTTTCAATCAATTTCTATTTTGGAAGCAAGCGTGCCGGGCGCATTCGAACTACCTACGGCTGCTCAATGGTTGCTGGAAAAAGGCTGTGATGCAGTAATCACTTTAGGATGCGTCATTAAAGGCGATACACCTCACTTCGATTATGTTTGTGAATCTGTAACGCGTGGCGTAGGTGGATTATCATTAAAAACAAATAAACCTTGCATTTTTGGTGTAATCACAACCAATACTGAAGAACAAGCCTTGGAACGCGCCGGTGGCAAACTAGGCAACAAAGGTTCAGAAGCGGCGGAAGCTGCTTTATGGATGCTATTTACAAAAGAATCTATAGATCAACAATAATCTACCCTATTTCAACACTTATTATCATGTCAGACGAATTAGAAAAGGCAGCTGAAAGCTACGCGGAACAATTAACTGTGGCCGAAAAAATGATTGAACTCAATGCTGAGGAGATTTCATTGGAAATTCAGTATTCTTCACTAAACAAGGAAGAGCTTCTTGCCGCAGCAGAGGAATTGGTTCATGCAACCGATGTTAAAAAAGCCTACAATCAACTGCAAGCCATTCGAAATGCATTGGATGATCTTTTGGATCAAGAAAGACCAGGTATGATTAGAACTTGGGTAGAGGCTGGCAATGATCCCAGAGATTTCGTTGCTCCCGCCGACAATACAAAACAATCTATCCAACAAATCATTTCAGCTTTCAAGAAAAGACGTGAGGATGAGAGAAAACGGGCGGAAGAGGAAAAATTGCACAACTTGAAGCAAAAGCAACTCATTCTCGACAAAATCAAAGCGTTGGTAGATTCAGAAGAAAACGACCAAAGTTTGAATGCACTTAGGGAATACATGCGTCAGTGGAAGGAAGTAAGACAAATCCCAAAGGAATACCAAGACGAGTTGTATGCGGCATATAAATTCCAAGTCGACAAATTTTACAACCAACTTTCAGTTTTCAACGAATTGAAAGAGTTGGATAAAGACAAAAATTTGGAATTGAAAATTGATTTAATTAAACGAGCTGAACAATTGAAGGATGAGCCTAATATCAGAAAAGCTCTACTGCAATTGAACAAATACCACGACGATTGGAAAAACACCGGCCCGGTGAGATCTGAGATATCGGAAGATATTTGGAAGCGATTCAAAGCCGCATCAGACATTGTAATTGATGCAAAAAAAGCCCAACAGGCAGAAATCGATGAGGAAAGAAAGCAGAACTTAGATAAAAAGATCATTCTGATTGAGCGCGCAGAAACCAGCATCGCCGTTATGCCTTCACAGCCAAAAGAATGGGCAAAGATTGGAAAGGAACTCGACGAGTTGATGGCAGAATGGAAAAAAATTGGCCCGGTTCCCGTTGATAAAAACGAAGAAATTTGGAACAAATTCAAAGCCATCCGAAATCAATATTACGGCGAGCGCAAACATTTTTTCAAGGATTTACACTCAAGTAAAAAGGATAATCTAGCCAAAAAAGAAGCGCTGTGCGAAAAAGCCGAATTATTGAAAGATTCGAATGAGTTTATGAAAACATCGGATGCACTGGCCAAACTTCAGGAAGAATGGAAAACCATCGGCCCTGTCCCTGAAGAGCAAAACGATGTGATTTGGAAACGATTTAGAACGGCCTTCGATCACTTTTACTCCAGAAAAAACGAATGGTTCAAACAACGTAAACAAGACGAAAGCGGGGCAGTAATTAAGAAAAAAGAGGTAATCATTGGACTCGAAGCGTTAAAATCAAACGAGACCATTGATCATCAAACGCTTTTCAACGAACTAAAGTCTTGGCAAAAGCAATGGAATGAGGCCGGTTTCATTTCAGGTAAATCATACCAGCAATTGAGTAAGACCTATCAAACTCTGGCTGATGAGATTTTTAATCGATACCGTGCTGCGAGTAACAACCAACGTAACTCCAATCAAAAGGAACACTTTAGCAATTTGGCATCGAGTACTGATGGACAGAAAAGACTACAACTTGAAGAGCGAAAAATCAAAGAGAAAATCGCAAAGTTCCGGGATGAAATTGCTACCATGGAAAACAACAAGAGTTTTTTCAAGCACAGCAAAAATGCAGGGGCTTTCGTGAAGCAATTCGACGATAATATTGCAAAAGCCACTGAGCAAATTGCAAAAGCTGAACAAGAACTCAAGTTACTGAAAAGTGTGAAATCATGAACCTTAATCGGTTATTTGGTTGGCTTGACTATATTATTTATTTGATCCAATCGACTAACCGCCATGGCGTTCACTCTCCTTTTGTTTATGACTTTGCCGACAATGTACTTTATCGACAATCGACAAATTCCTTTGAACCTTCTGCTGAATTATGTAGGAAAAGGATGTTGCAATCCGATTCCAAAATATTGATAAACAACGATTTATCAGTCGTCAAATTAAGCCATTTAGCCAATCATCGCGTTCCCATTGCAAAATACCACAGACTTCTTTTCCGATGGGTGCAATACAAACAATTGGGTGGAAATATCATTGAAATCGGGAGTTCGTTGGGGGTATTGCCTTTGTATCTGCAAAGGGGTAATATTCATTACAACCATGAATTGATTCAACGATTTTTCAGTTATGATCGATCCAAAAAAATCAATGAAATCACGCAATTCAACCTAAGAAGCTATGAATGCAATGAACTCGTTATTTCCCATCCTTTCAATGAAGTATCAGATTTCGAAAAGCATTTCAACTACCACAGTGTACCCCATTCTCCCATCAGTATCATGGTGATCAATGATTCTCTCACAGATCCTGAATTTTGGTCGATCATCGACTTTGTCGCTCCCCGATTAGAACCCAATGGATGCATTGCCATTTTTGGCATCTACAATAGTGAAGAAACAAGATTGCGATGGAAACGGTTGGAAAACGACGATAATTTTCGGGTCACCATCGATTTGTTCGGAATGGGCCTAGTTTTTACTAGAAAAGAACAAATAAAAGAAGCATTTTTGTTGAGATATTAATGGAGACCGGAACAGTTTATACCCACCAAGTAAGAGTGCGATACGCGGAATGCGATAAAATGGGCTTTGTACACCACTCAAATTGGGCCTTGTATTTCGAAGAAGCGAGAACGGAGCAGATGCGCTCCAAAGGAATCACCTACAAAGACATGGAAGATGATGGGCTGATTATGCCTGTAAAATCAATGAATATCGACTTCAAAAAGGCTGGTCGATACGATGATCTTCTGAGTATTGAAATTTGGATTGAGGGAACCCCTGAAATTCGCTGCAACTTCATGTATCGAACTTACAATCAGCATGGAGAATTGCTAAACACCGCATCAATGGTGATGTTTTATGCAAGAAAATCCGATCTTCGTCCGATAAAAATTCCGAGTATTATTCTTGAAAAATATGGATTTACCGTTTAATCCAAAAAATGGGATACTATAAATCGATAAAGGACAAAATTGAGCATACCGCGAACGAGGTGGAGGAACACTTGTCGTCAAATGATGAGCAACCCCAAAATACCCAGGGTCCAACCCACCCTTTAATGATCTATTTGCAAAACAAAAGATTGGCTGCTTTGCAAGGTGAGAGTCTGTATGATGTAGGAAAGTATTTTTTTCGATCAATGTTTATGGAAAACTTGAATACCCGCGCTTCCAGCTTGAGTTTCAATTTTTTCCTCGCCCTATTCCCTGCCCTGATTTTCTTACTTACATTGATTGGATACTTGCCTTTAAATGGACTAAAAACGCAGTTTATTCAAGAATTATCCCTGATATTACCCAAACAGACATTCAAAGAAATACAAGGGACCATTCTAGAAATTTTGCACAAACAGAATACAGGACTGCTTTCATTTGGATTTATCACCACAGTTTACTTTTCCTCTAATGCATTTCATCTGTTGATCAATTCTTTTAACCGACGCCTTCCCTTTGGCAAGAAGAAAAATTGGATTCAGATCCGATTGAAAGCCATATTCATGACATTCTGGATTAGCATCATCATCATTGTTACTCTTCTCATCCTTACATACGCCTATCAAAGCGTAAATTACATTGTATCCCATGACTGGCCATTTGCCGGTGTTTATGAGTTCTTTATTTTGCTGTTGGAGTATTTCGTTCTCGCTGCTTTGATACTCATTGCCACCTCAAGTATTTACTTTTTTGGGCCATCCAATCACAAAAGATGGAAATTCCTGAGTGCCGGAAGTGTGATGGCCTCTGTACTCTCTGCCATCTCCACCGTATCATTTGGATTGTATGTCAACAATTTCAATACATACAACAAAGTGTATGGATCAATCGGTGCGATCATTGCCTTGATGATATTGATTTACATCAACATGTTGACAATCATCGTGGGGTTTGAGTTAAACGTTAGCGTGGAAAAAGCCATCGCTCAGCGAAATAGACATGCGAACGCATTGAATGGCGGTTTGTAGTTCTAACCAATAAATATTTTCTCAACAAAATTTGGACCCAAGCGTTCATTGATATTCAATCGCAATTGCTCCCGTTGCATGAACATTTCATTCTTTAATGGAGCCTGATCAAAACTCACATACAAGGTCTTCCCACGCATCTCGATTTTACTTGTGTGCTTTGCAATCAATGGACCCACAATCTCACCCCACAACCTAACCAATTCAATTTCATCCATTTTCTGGGTGATGCGATACTTGTCGTACAAACGCTTAATGACATCAGTCAAGGACTTTTCCTTTTTTTCCAGGACGTCTTTTCGTGGCAAATCAATCATTTTGATATCATGTAAAATTACAAAAAAATAGGCATCCTATCTCCTCAATTTATGGCCAATTTACTCTTTCTGTACCCGTATGAAAAATACACCACTAAGCCAATTCCAAACCACCCGAAAAACCAATACCAGTTGTTGGCTTCCATTCCGGTGAGTAAATAGGCACAAATCGACAATCCCAATAGGGGTATCAACGACCAACTGCGGAGGTAACTCATTACTGACAATCCAATCAGTAAAATCCAGTACAATCGGTGGGCAACGACAAACATTGTGTTCCAATCTCTCCATTGCAAAAGTTGATCAAAATACTTCGGAAAACCATATCGCACCATTGCGATTGAAGCAGCAATAAAGATTGAGTACAGATACTTTCCATTGATGTAAGGCATCACAAAACCCTTGCCCTCTCCCTCTTTTCTTGGTGGCAACAACAATACCCCACCACAAACCAAAACAAATGCAAAAATGGTTCCTATGCTCGTAAAATCCAGAACAAAACTCTCATTGGTAAATAGGATTGGAACGCCAACCATCAATCCAGTTATGATGGTGGAAAAAGATGGGGTACTAAATTTGGGATGCACTTTGGCAAAAGCCGGTGGCAACAATCCATCCCTACTCATGCTAAGCCAAATTCTGGGCTGACCCATCTGAAAAACCAAGAGTACGCTCGCCATTGCAACCACAGCGACAATAGAAACGATATACTCCAACCAATCGATCCCTCGTGCGCCCAGAACATAAGCCAAAGGATCTCCCACGCCAAGGGTATTATAGGGCACCATCCCTGTGAGAACCAAAGTAATAAAAATATACAACACGGTACAAATCAGCAAAGAATAGAACATCCCTCGCGGCAAATCCCGCTGGGGATCCTTAGATTCCTCCGCCAACGTACTCACCGCATCAAAACCGATGTAAGTAAAGAACAAGGCGGAAACACCTTGCATGACCCCTTCAAAGCCTTTTGGCATAAATGGCGTATAATTCTTTACGTCGATATAGGCCACTCCCACCACAATCACCAAAACAATGGCTATCAACTTGAGTACAACCATCAAATTAGAGGCATTTCGCGATTCTTTGATCCCTCGGTAGACCAACATCGTAATTAGTACGTTTATCAACAACGCTGGAGCATCGAAAACGATATGTAAACCGAGCAATTGAGGTGCCATGGCGAATGCATCAAATGCCTCTTTTTCAGACTGAGAATAACTACCCATATTCGCAGATGACCACAGATCACCGAATTGTCCGCCCGAAATCGCACCTTGCATTTTCAACGTAACCGTTTGATACATTTGATGCGCAGTGGAATAATCCGTCACCATCCAACGCGGCAAAATCCAACCCAGTTGATCCAATAGATGTACTACATATCCAGACCACGAAAAAGCGACATAAATATTACCAATTGCATATTCCATGATCAAGGCCCATCCAATGATCCATGCAAAAAGTTCCCCAAAGGAAGCGTAAGCATAGGTGTAAGCGCTGCCTGAAACGGGTATTCTTGAAGCAAATTCGGCATAGCACAAAGCGGCAAAAGCACAGGCCACTCCACAAATCACAATCAGATACACCGATGCAGGTCCGCCTTTGGCACAAGCATCTCCGATCGAACTAAAAATACCCGCACCGATAATCGCCGCGATACCAAAAAAGGTCAAATCTCTCACGCCCAACACGCGCCTCAAAGAAGAATCCCCTTGATTTACAGGAAAATCTGTTTTTACCCGAAATAAATTACGCCAACTCATGGTTTGAACCACGATAATACAACCAAAAGTGAT
>CAZZKP010000070.1:0-9948 GCA_964654675.1 uncultured Bifidobacterium sp.
GCAGAAACTCACCAACATGCTACACTATTCACACCTTTCTACGCAAAAAATCAAGAAGATCGATAGGCTGTTTCATGATACGTTTTCGCATGAGGTCCAAGAAATACCCTGGAATAAATTCGAACCATGGCAAGACCATCTACGATAAAACTGATCGAAACACAAGCAGCCAAAAACCACTGCTTTTCATGAATATGACTAAAAATCAAATCCTCACCCACAAAGGAGGGTGTGATCGGAAAACCACTAATTGCCAAACCACAAATTAAAAAAGCCAATGCCAAACCCTTATGCTCATATACGTGACCTTGAAAATGATACAAATGAACATTTCCTTCCAATTTCTTGAGAAGAGAAATTACATAATGTCCAATAAAAGCAGAACAAATCACCCCACTGAGGTAAAGCAGCACATGACTCCATGTAAAATGTTCATTGAATGATATTGACAAAGCGATAAATCCATGATTAAAAGCAATTAACCACCAGGCCAACCTTACATTCTTTTTTTCTGCAAAAGCCCGTAAAACCATTACAAGTCCAACCAAAGCAAAAAATATGGAGGTCGCTGTACTTGACCTATGTTGCAACTGATCAAAATAATACAACATACCCAACCCAGCCAACAAAAGAGGAACAAAGAAATACCAAACATGCCTTTCACGGATAAATCCAAATTTCCTTCCTGCCCTTTTCAACGGTGACCAGAACAAATAAAAGTTCAATTTCTCCAAGTTGAATTCTTTGATACTCAAAACGTATAAGGAATTCACCAGAGATTTCGGCAACCAGTTCAATCGGCTATGGGGTTGCTGTTTGAAATTGTAAAATTGTTCGCGAATCAAATAGCTCACAACAGACGGTGATACCAGCAATTGATAGGTGCGCAAAAAGGCATTCCCACAAAAGTGAAACAATGCTAAATCTACCCAGCCTAAGCTAATTTCAGTAAATATCAAACCAATTTGAGCGATCGACGCGTATGCGATCTGACTTTTCACGGACGATTGAACTCGAGCGATATTGGTTGCAATAAATGCAGTAACAACACCCATAATTCCCATGAAAATTCTCACACTTGTCTGAAATTCGAGAAATGGATAGGTCCTGAGCATTAAAAAAACACCCAAATGAACACTGAGTGAACCATAAAAAATCGCAGAGGACGGTGTTGGCCCTTCCATCGCCCGGGGCAACCAAGACGAAAAAGGAAGTTGAGCAGATTTGGCGTATGCAGAGATCAACAACAGCAAAGCAATCGTCGCGCCGATTAAATTGTGCGTTTGAATGTGTTCATGAACCAACTCCAAGTTCACCAAACGGCCAAATGTGATATTCTCATGCCATAAGTGATGCATTAACCACATCGCCAGAATCAGTCCAACATCGCCAATTCGATAAATTGAAAAAACGCGAACTGCATTTTTTACTGGTAAGTACCGCTCTCTGTAGAAGGAAATCAACAAGAAAGATGAAATTCCTAAAATCTCCCAACCCACAAACAGGGTCTCCAAATTCCCTGAAAACACAGCCAAGTTGTATCCTAAGTTAAAAAACCAAACCGTGTTAAAAAAACGCTTGTAACCCTTTTCACGGTGTAAGTAATACCTCGAATAAATCGTAATCAAAAAGGTCAAAAAACCACCCACCAGGGCATAGACGGCTGTGACCTTATCGAAATAGAAATCAAGGAAAAACTCATAGTTATTGGTTTGAAACAACATCCAATCCTTGACGTTGATGGTCGGGTAACCATGCAACAACCAATACCCTAGAAATCCAATCAAGATGAGCAGATTGATTCCAATCATTCCAAATGTCCAACGAGACATGGTATTTTCTTTTGCCTCAGGAATAAACAAACTCACCAAGAATCCCAAAATCGGGATAAATAACAAAATATGAATAATCGTCTCCATCATGAACCTAATAACATTACCGGTAAATTCTCACTTTCTTCCATGAAAGTCTTTTGCAGATCTTTTTGGATTGGAACCTGCTTTGCTTCCAAAGCCTGCTTCACAAAATGCCCCCCTTCAAAGCGATAAAATTCCTTTGAACTTGGGCTAATCGCCACCAATTGAATCCAATCATTAATGAACCATTCGTAGGTTTCGTAACCCCTTTGAATTACAGAAAGTACTACATCTGGCTCTTGCTCCACAATAATCATGAGTCTTAACGGATCATGAACCTCTATCATCTGACTGGGTAAGCCAGGTCTTAAATCACCGTCGATTCCGTTAGCCACACCAATCAAACCCATTACGTTGTGTGGCAACTTAGACCCGGCGCCCAATCTTTGGTTATCTACCCGAGAGAAAAAATACTCCAAATTGATACCACCACAAACAGGTGCAGCGGCTTTCAAAATTCCATAGAGTAAATCTCCGTTGGTATCAATGCTTGCATCATAGGAATTCAAGAATGCCCTACGATCTAAAAACAATCCTTTGGTTAAATTCCTCGAACCAACGATACACAGAGTATTCGTTGCATGATTCAATTCAGGTCGAGGTTCAAACAAGGAAACGCTGCGATTTCTCACGCTCTGAAAGATTTTTTCTTTAGTCAGCTTTTTGTCTAACAACACAAATCTTCTGGCGCGCTCAACGGCATTGTTTTTCAATGCATTTGCAAAAACGATAGTATTCTCACTGTGTTTCAAGCTCTGATCTTCGGAAAGCAATTGCTCGTCATAAAATACGATCTCATCCCTTGATGTATCATGCAGCGCGCCAACAAATCTAACAGACGCTGGAATCGTAATGCCCTTGGCCTTCAACAGATCTCTCACCTCTTTGTCATTGGCCATATGACAAATCACTCGAGCATTCACAGAACCTGGTCTACCACAACATGCTCCGCAATCATAGGCGGAAAAGTGGGGATTATTCACGCTGCTACTTCCATGTGATACCACATAAATCAACGGAGCGAAATCATCAACCAACCCCATACTCTTCAACAAGGCTTCAACCCTGTCAGCCATTTCAATCTTGGTAAAACCCACCTGCAAGTTTCCTTCAAACTCACCCAAGTGATCAATGGATAAAGCACTCTCTTTGTGCATGTGTTGAAGAGAGGTGGATGTGGCCGGACTCATCGAAGGTTTGAAAATTTGGGCAAACAATCTCAACGCAGACCAAAATCCAAGGGTTTGAGTAATCAAGAAACCCGGAAGCAGCGAATGAGATTTATGGCTAAAATGTGCATCTGTTTTACGCTTTGTATTTGCGCCCTTTGCTTTGATCAAATGCGATGGAGTCACTGGAGCCGGACACAATTTGGTTTTAAATTTCCCATCTTCCGGTTGATAATAAAAGGCAACACCGAAAAAGCCCGGAGTCCCAAATGTTTCGCAAGATGTATCCAAATCCTCCAAATGACGTCGTATACTGCATTCTCTATCGTCGATACAAAAAACCGCTTGAAAACTCTTGTCAATTTTTCTACCCAACCGTGTACCATTTTCAGCCAAGCCTTTTAACACTTGGTCATAAAATGATTTTTCCAATGCCAATTGCCACAACATAGCAATTTCAGACGCAGGCGAAGGCACAACAGGAGCAAGAACGCTGATTGAATCTGGCAACAAATACGCACTCAATGGAGGAAAGTTTGGCCCATTTTTCATGACCATCATGTCATATTCCAACAGAAGTTCAAACAGAATTAAATCCTCTAAAGATATTTTTCTGCCATCCAATAAACTCTCCGGTTGAGTTTCAATACTTACAACTATTCCCGACCAACCCTGATGTGCAAATTGCTGATCAAATAGATATTGTTCGGTAAATGAATCATCTCCTACGATTCGTTTCAACAAAGTTTGAATGCTGCAATCCCCAGATACCAATAAATTCCTAGCCTCTTTTGTTGCGAAAAAACTGCTGTGTGTAGAAGATTCTATGGAACGCATCGCGTCAAAAAATCCAATATTCTTTTCAGGAAATCTCCACGTTGAAATGCCTTGATCTAGGTAACTACAAAGGATTCTGAATAATATGGGATGCACCAGAGAATCGAGGTCAATCCCCGTGTGTTTAACCCATTCTCTTCTCAATTTTCCGATGCGCTCATCCAACTCTTCCGACACATCTGAATAAAGCAAAAGATGAATCCATTTTTCAATATCCTCACCGGGCTTGTGTTTGGCGACCACCGCTTTTAGTGTATCGATCTCTATCTCACCCTTCAAGAATCTAGAACGATACTCCGACAATGGGAGCAATGTTTTGTATCCAAAAATGGCTGATGCTCTATGTATCGCTTCAAAAAATGAACTCGATTGAAATCCGTGTAGTGTATTATGGTGAATAAAATCCTTCAACGGCGCCTGTGCAGGCAGATAGTGCTTCAGATCATGAAGCACATGATCCAATTGATTTGAATTGCTCATAAATTCCGGATTACCGTTTGCGTGCAGACAATGGATGATGATGTCTAGAACTTAAAACCATATTGTCCGTTCCTGTGACAGTCAAAGTACCTCCATTGTTCTTGAAATCTCTCTCCAAGTTGTGTAAATTCTCCATTACCGTATGATCCACAACCTTACATTCCGAAACATCAATGGTAAAAGTAGATGTCAATTCCACCTTTTTCATCGCAGCTTGAATACCCAACCAATTGGAGAAAACTGCCGCTTTTTTGATGCGCATCGTGTTCCCTTCCACTGAAAAATCCGCCTTAAAAATGGAACCAACAGGAACGCCGTTGATGTTTTCGATGACGATTTTCACCAATATTCCAAATCCGATACCCACCAATAAATCGGTGGCCAATGTGGCCAAAATTGTAGCACAGAAAATCACCAACTGCTCCCAGCCAATATGAAGCATATGAGCGAATTCTTTGGGATTCGCCAACTTATATCCCACGCCTATCAACATGGCAGCCAAGGCCGCATTTGGAATCAAATCACTGAATTGCAATGTGAAACATAAAAAAATCAAAATGAACAGCCCGTGAAAAAAATTGGCCCATCGCGTTTTTGCGCCATTGTTTACGTTCGCACTGGAACGAGCCACTTCAGAAATCATGGGCAAACCACCCAATAGCGCACTCAGTGAATTGCCAATTCCTACAGCGATCAAGTCCTTGTTTGCATTGCTTTTTCGCTTGAAAGGATCCAACATATCTATGGCCTTCACGGTAAGCAAACTCTCCAAACTGCCAACCAAAGCAAACATCAAAACATATTTAATGAATGTCCCCGTCTGACTCATGCCGTCGAAACTCACGTTCAATGCCAAGGAATCAATAAATCCTTTGTCGAAATGAATAAATTTCTTTTGATCTAACCCCAGTTTCTGCGCCAAAGGAATTGCCAACGCCAAAACCAAAACGGGTGCTGGAATTTTCTTCAACGTTGCATGCTTCACTTTTGGCCACAAGAAAACAATCAACAAGCTAATCAAGCCCACCAAGGCCGCTGATTTGTTTATATGCATAAATGAATTGGGCAATTCTGAAAGCAATTCCAATGGCTCAACCATAGGTTTACCCAAATGATTCATTGGATTTATGCCAACCAGTACATGTAACTGCTTCGACATGATGATAATACCAATGGCGGCCAGCATACCGTGCACTGCGCTCAATGGAAAGAAATCAATCAATGATCCCATTTTCGCCAATCCGAAAATAATTTGAATGATTCCTGCGATTAAAATTGCACCCAAAGCCAAATGCCATCCCAAGACTGAATCACCCCCACCAAGTTCTGAAACTGACCCAGCGATGATAACAATCAAGCCCGCCGCTGGACCTTTAATGGTGAGTGGAGAACCAGCAAAAATTGAAACTACAATTCCACCTATCATTGCAGTCATCAAACCCATAATTGCGGGGAAATCACTGGCTTTTGCAATCCCTATACTAAGTGGCAATGCCAATAGGAAAACCAAAAAGCCCGACAAAGCATCTCCTGAAAAATTCTCTTTTAATCCTTGTATTCCATCTTTGGGAATATGATGTGTGTTTTTCATAATTTGATTTTATGTTAAATGTTAATTTGATATTGAATGGTGATCGTATTTTTTCTTGCTGTAGAAAAATCACCACCCGATTTTAAAGCGACTGCTGCTCTATTTGTGACATCAATTGTCATTTTTGAGCGATTCCCCGGCATCAACCAATTGAATCCGAGGCTCGCATTTGTAAAAGACTGATTTTTAAATCTGTCATATCTTGACGATGTGGCAGAAGTATAGACTTGCAATTTCCCTGAAATGCCATCCTTACCCAAAAGATCCTTGGGCAAAACATAGGCAAATTGACCATGAATCACATTGCCTGTGCCAAACATGGGATATGCATTGCCATATTGACCTCCAGCATCCGTTGCCAATCCCGCAGCCGCCGTTCCCGTCGCCGGATTCATAATGCCATTGTATCGAACATAATTGTGCCCATAGTTGGTAGAGAAATATCCCAAGTATGCATGGATTGCCGTTCCCTTCTCTTTGTTCATTGGCATATCCAAAAAAGACTCTGCACACAACAAAATCATGTTGTTATAAACAGTATCCTTTTTGCCCGTGGCGACATTATTTGTGGTATTCCAAGTTGCGCCCTTTTGATAAATTCCACCAACAGAAACATTGAAAACCTTTTTGTTCCCCAAATAGGTTCCGGGCATGTAAGGGGTTTGATTTTGCTCATGCTCAAAAAACTGATATGCGAGCATCCCTTGATACTGCCAATGATGACCCCTCAAGGCAAATGTTGCATTGTCACCCAATACAGGTTGAGAAGCCCCGTTGGATTGTATGGGAAAAGGATCAGAAAATACCACCCGATAGTCTATTTTTCCTATCTGACCTCTTGAATACGCGCTCAACTTCCTGCTAAATTGGTCGGTTTGATCCACCGTGGCTTGCGCAAAAACAGGAACATCTAGTCCAACAATCGTTGAAATACTCGGTTGAGAGAATCTGCTTAATCCATTGGCGATGGTGAGTCCACCCCCAATTTTCTGTTGCGATTTTCCCAATCGATATTCACAAAGTGCATCGTGAATAAAGAATGTGTTTTTTCGATTGCCATTCATCGCTACCACGCGATTGAAATTGTTTTGACCAAACTGAAAATAGACAAAAGTTTTGGGTGCGATTTCTCCAAAAAGTTGAAATCTCGTCCTCCTTAATCCTAAGTCTACTGTGTTCTTTTGGATTTCACCCAACACGGTAGTGCCCTCATTGCTTTGATTACCCCTCAGCCAAACCTGATTCAATAAAGTAAACTGCAAATATTGTTTGTCGTCTTTTGACAACGGAATTCTTAATGGCTGTGGATTTGGATCCGCAGCAAACATTTTGGTTACATTAATAAGGCTAAGTGCCCAAATGATAATATTCTTCTTTTTCATTGTTTTTTTTATTGATGATTGATAATGCCTCTAAAAATAGGCAAATCCGCATTGGCAAAACTTTCATTAAGGAAAGTTAGTGCACAATGGCATCAACAAAAAATCTTCAAACTATGAAAAGCAATGTACCGTTTGACCAAGGTTTTTTGTAAACAAACCTGTTTTTGGTCATGAAATAGAATCTTTACGGGCAATACCGAATAAAACGGAACCCAAACAAAAGACAAGAAATCTAAATCAAATGGAAATTGACTGTCTGGTTTTGTACTTTCAACCTCATTTAAGTCAACATCCATTTCACATTCAATGGAGGTACAATGAGATTGCTCAAAAAAAGTGTAACTCGTCAAACTCGTAAACATCGCAACGAACAGCAATGCCACAACGATATATCGGGACAAGCTAGACAAACGATTGAATTGGAGTTTCACAAACGCAAATATACTGACATTTGTCATACAATACGTAAAATTATCGTCAGATTGTATCCGCATCGTTTAAAAACGGAAACCGCTCTCTAAACTGCGCCAACGTTTTTTTCTCCAAAACAATATGTGCTATCGCTTCTCTTTGATGTGGTTCCAAAATAAAATCCCCATCGAATTTTATGGCCTGTGAATGCCCATTGTGTGCAATTCCTTTGTCGTCATTCCCAATTCGATTCACTCCTATTACAAACGCTTGGTTTTCTATGGCTCTTGCCTTGAGTAACGCATCCCAAGCGAAAATCCTGGCGCTTGGCCAATTGGCTACGAACAACAACACTTCCGGACAATCAAGCTTATCGGATAGAACCGTTTTTCGAATCCAAGCCGGGAATCGTAAATCGTAACAAATGAAAGGTGCGATTTTGAAACCCTGGAATGAAAAAACACAAGGTTCAGATCCTGCCTGATAAACTTCGTGCTCACCACCATAAGAAAACAAATGACGTTTGTCGTATTGTGCCACCAATTCTCCCTCGAAAAAAGCCAAAAATCGGTTGAAATACGCCCCGTTTTCTTTGATCGATAGGCTGCCGCAAATCATTCGATCTTTACTCATTTCCGCCATCCAACTTACCGTTTCACCGTCCATCGGTTCTGCTGCCTTGTCGGGATTCATGGTAAAACCCGTAGAAAACATCTCAGGAAAAACCACCAACGATTGAGGCATCGTTTGAGACAAATGCCATTGAAGCCGCGCCCGATTGGCAACAGGATTTTCCCAAATGAGAGGTGTTTGAACCAAAAAAACGTTTAGAGTCGACATAATACATCTAGACTTTTTTGGAGCGTATCGTTGTTTTTGGCAAAACAAAATCGCAACAATCTTTGATTGGGGTTGGGATTTACATAAAATGCACTGACGGGAATTCCAGCCACCTTATGTTCAATGGTGAGCCACTCAGCAAAATCCGTATCCTGTTTATCTGAAATCGACGAATAATCAACAATCTGAAAATAAGCCCCATCGCAAGGGAGCAATTGAAACCTCGATTGCGACAATCCCTCTGCAAAAAAATCCCGTTTTGATTGCATTATTTGTGAAACGGAGGATTCATATTCAGGATTCTGAACCAAAAACTCTGCCGCGGCAAACTGCATGGGTGTATTAGCGGCAAATGCCAAGAATTGGTATACCTTTCGAATCTCCGATGTCAGTTCAGCCTTTGCCGTGACATATCCCAATTTCCAACCCGTGGCATGGAAAGTTTTACCAAAGGAAGAAATGGCAATGGCTTGATTTTGCAATGCAGGAATCTGCAAGACTGAAACATGTTTCTTTTGATCAAAAACCATGTGCTCATATACTTCGTCGGACAATACCAAGATATCGGTATTTTGCACCAGCGTGGCCAATTTGGACCAATCTGATTCAGAAAAAATCAAACCCAAGGGATTGTGTGGTGTATTAACCACAATCATTTTGGTTTTACGAGAAATGTTCGATTTCAACGATTCCCAAGGCATGGAAAAGTCATCATTCAAAGGAATGCGAATTGGCGTGCCACCGGCCAGAACAATGGACGGCGCATAACTGTCGTAGGAGGGATCAAACAAAATGACTTCATCGCCACCTTGCACAAAGGCCTGAAAAACAGCAAACAAACCCGCGGTAGCACCTGGAACAATGGTAATATCCGTTTCAGGATGAATAGCAAAACTCCTACCCCATGAATTTTGTCGTTCCGCTATCACCTCCCTCAAACTCAATTGTCCAGCCATGGGCGAATACTGATTTTTTCCTCCCAAAAGCGATTCATTCACTTTTTCAATCAATTCAGGGGGCGGATTGAATTCGGGAAACCCTTGAGATAAGTTGATTGCATTGTGCTTGGCGGCCAGGGCCGACATGACGGTAAAAATCGACAGACCTTGGTTGGGTAAGTTGGAATCTCGCACATTGCGAAAATACAAATCGAAAAGTAACTATTCCGAACCCCATAAAATAATATTTGGACGCAGTTATGGACGCTGAAGAAAATTTCATAAATTTGCCACCCGCAAAACCCTAGTAAAATCGGGATTTGGGCCTATAGCTCATTCGGTTAGAGCAACTGACTCATAATCAGTAGGTGCTTGGTTCGATTC
>CAZZKP010000071.1:0-9947 GCA_964654675.1 uncultured Bifidobacterium sp.
GGAGTGGAGTCACGAAGCGACATTTGAAACTGTGGCAATCTTGAATATCGCGGAGCAACAATGAAAATGTTACCAGCATCCAAAATACCAATCCTATGGCAGGTGTTACTAACTGCATTTCTTTACGTTTTTTAAATAAAGGGATTGGGCCGACAGGCCCAATCCCGTGGGTTTTTTACAAAAACAGAATCAACAAACAAACAACGATCGCGAAAAATACTGCACCCTCGATAAGAGCTGCAGCTACAATCATGTTTGCACGGATATCACCTACTGATTCTGGTTGGCGAGCGATAGATTCCATAGCGCTACCACCGATACGACCGATACCGATACCGGCACCAATAGCTGACAAACCAGCGCCAATAGCGGCACCCATTTTACTGTACGCAGCGGCTGAATTGTCTACTGCTGCTTGAAGGAGAGTGTTCATGAGACTCATAATTATTTGGTTGTTTTTATATTAGGTTTTACTTGTTTTTTAATGATGATGTTCCTCAACGGCCATTCCAATGTAAATGGCACTGAGCAAAGTGAATACAAAGGCTTGCAAAAATGCAACTAGCAACTCCAACAAACCCATAAATACTGTAAAGGCAACACTCAATGGACTCACAGCGTATCCCAAACCTTGGTTCATGGAACCAAAAATGAAGATCAAACTAAAGAATCCAAGAATGATAATATGACCCGCAGTGATGTTTGCAAATAAACGCAACATCAATACAAAAGGTTTCAAAATAACGCCAAGAACTTCAATGGGAATAATGATCACATACATCCAAACCGGTACATCTGGCAAAAATATGTGCTTCCAATAGTACTTGTTCCCATTCAAATTCACTGTGATAAAGATAACCAACGCAAGCACCATCGTCACAGCAATGTTTCCTGTCACGTTTGCACCCCCTGGGAATATTGGGATCAACCCAAACAAATTGTTTACAAAAATGAAGAAGAAAATACTCAATAACAAAGGCAAGTATTTATCCGCCTTGTGCCCAATTGATGCTTTGGCTACGTCATCACGAATAAACAAAATCAAAGGTTCAATTAAATTGTGAATCCCCTTGGGCGCCTTGCCCGCTCTTTTGGCATAGGAATTTGCCATACCAATGGCAATCAACATCAATGTAATGACAGCCAACATCATGGCCAATACATTTTTGGTGATCGAAAGGTCATAAATCGCTTCCGTATTGTTTTGATCTTCCCAAACAATCACACCCTTTTCGTCCAATTTGAATCCTTGGTAAGAAGCGTGACCATGTTCAAAACGAGAAGAACTAAAGGTGGTAAGACCTGCTGATTTGGTGTAAATGATTACCGGCAAAGAAATCGATACCGATCCATGTCCTTCACCCCACAAATGCCAATCATGAGAATCCGCAATGTGGTCAATTATCATTTTCCCTGGATCAAATTTCTCAGGCTTCGAGTGATTTTCGTGTTCGGCAGATTGTGTAGATTCAGGGTTCGCGTGATGATCTGTCGCCGCGTCGTTTGCGTGGCTAGAGAAAGCAGAAACCATAGAAAACGTCGACAAAATCGCTGTGGCGACCATTTTCCTTACAGAGGAAGAGTTGAAAAGTGTAATAAAATCAGGCATTTTCTTTGCTGGGCCCATCGTTCGAATCGGGGCGCAAGTTAATACGCTTTTCAGACATTTCAAACGACAAAAATAAAATAAAATACAGACCAAACGAGATAACGAAAACGACATTGGCCTTACCCTGCCTCAAAACAGATATCAGTAAAAAAGTTAGCACCCCCATCAGACGCAACATACTTGATATCATGGCACGCCGAATCCATTGATTTGGGTTGCTGACCTGACTTTTATCAACGTAGTATCTCAACGACCAAAACAGGGAAACAAGAAATACCAAACCCCAGTATACATCGTTATTGACTACCAAGCTCGTACCGAAAATATCAATCATTTTGGTAATAACACCCAGCAAACCACCCAATACCCAAAGTCTAATACTATACGTCTTCACACTTAAAATTTCTTCAAAATTATATATAAACTGCTACCAACACCGAGAAACACGCCCAACAAGATACCCACAGGGAATTTCAATGACAACCACTGATCCAAAAGGTAACCCAAATATGTGATCACCAATATTGTTGCAATCATCTGAAATGCGATGCTGGTATATTTCGCAAAATCATGCATTCAACAATGATCACCTGTTATTTCGATGCCGCGTTCGTTGGGGTTGCCGTTGCTCCACCTGCTGGGACACTTACAGCGACATTCATTGTACAACGTCCGTTGAATTGAGCACCTGACTCTATCACCATCTTATTTGTGACGATATCCCCATCGATTTTTGCCGACGGCTTCAATTCTAATATGTTCTTGACTGTGATGTTCCCTTTGATATGACCGGCAACTGTAGCGGAATCAGCCTCGATATTTCCCAAAATCTTCCCTGTTCCTCCAATCACCAATCTCTGCCCCACTTTCACATGCCCTTCTATCGCACCATCCACCCTGAAATCGCCGTTGGATACCAAATCGCCAGTAATCCTTGTGCCTTGGCCTATTATGTTGAGAATCCCCTGAGATTGGACAGACTTTTCGTTTTTTGCGGTGTTGTTATTGAACATTGCCATGATTCTAATTTGAAATTTGATTCCTTACAAATATAAGAAATCATCAGCGCTTTTCAAACAGCGAAATCACCTATTTCGGACGAGCAGACGTAGAATCAAATTGATCCTCTTTTCCTTCAAGAATGGCATTCAATACATCTTGCTTACTTCGTTGTACCTCTAACGACCTCGACAAATCTTCGATTTTCTGATTCAATTGCATAATCTCCTTTCGAGATTCTTTGGTCACAGCGTTGGGAACAATTCCTCGCAGGGGCGTGTACGCCAAAAGCAACAAAACAATTACGGTAAATGCCAATAGCAAACTGCTAAAAACCATCAAAACATTGATGGGTGTCAATCGAACCGAAAAAACTTCCGCAAAAGTTGTGTCGTTTATCAACACAAAACGATGTTTGTTTCGAAGATTGGCGATAATTTTGCGTCTGCGCGAGGTTTTGGACATTTTTATCGGGAATGAATCAATAAAAACTCAAAAATAGCGTTTTAATCAACACAAATAATGCGCCTAGGCTCAAAAATTCAATTCTACATCTTCCTGTTGTTCGCGACTCTATTATCGTCGTGTAGCAACCAAGAGTCTTGGGCTTACAAAGAATGGCACAATACATTGGCCCACTACAATACCTTTTTTAATGCTGAACAGAAATGGCTTGAAACCGTTGAATCAACCAGAGAGGGTTACAAAGACGATTTCAGAAAACCCATTTCATTGATCAATTATGGAACCATAGATATTCTGAAGGGAAATCAAGCCGCGATGGACGAAGTGATTAAGAAAGCTTCTACCATGATCGACAAGCACCCGAGAAGTAAATGGGTTGATGATGCCTATCTTTTGAACGGCAAAGCGTATTTCATGAAAGGCGAAATCAGCGCCGCCATCGATTTGTTCGAGTTTGTTCAGTCGCATTTTACAGACCCAACCATTCAATTCTCCGCCCAGTTGTGGATCGCTCGGAGTTTTTATGTCAAAGGTCAATATGTAGATGCCGAAATCTTAGTTCAAAACGCACTGAAAAATCCTGAATTTCCCAATTCTCTCGTTACAGAAGCCAACTATCTCCTGGGTGCAATGCAATTTGCGCTAGGCAAATATTCCCAAGCCGCAGCCCCCTTGGAAATCGCGCTTTTGGGCAAACAAACGAGAATGGATAAATACCGATTGCATTTCGCCTTAGGACATTGTTACATTTCGTCAAAAGAATACGACAAGGCCGAAATCCATTACAGCAAAATCAGCAAGCTCAACCCACCCTACGAACTCGCGTTCCATGCCAGAATGTCGCAAGTCAATATCCTTTCCGCAAAACAAGAGAACTACACCAAAGCCAACAAGGTTCTCGCAAAAATGCTGAAGGACGATAAAAATGCAGATTATCTTGGCACCATTTACATCAGTATGGGTGAAAATGAATTGAAAGCGCAAAACGTCCCCATGGCGATCAAACGTTTCAATCAAGCAATTCAACTCACCCAAAACAACGAACACAAAACCAACGCATATTTGTCACTTGGCAATTACTATTTTGCCAATCATCGCTATGAACAAGCGGCCAAATATTACGACTCAGCCAACAATATCATAGACAAATCCCATCCCGATTTTGAGGCCATCGTGCAGCGAAACGACATACTAAGTGATTTGCTAAAGGAAGTACTCACCATTTCTGGCAATGACAGTTTGTTGAGAATGGCGAAAGACCCAGAATGGCGCGCAAAGAAAATTGCAGACGCCATAGAAAAGGAGAAAAAAGCCCAAGACGCGGCGTTAAAAGCCCAAAACATTGCCAATCAACAAAAAGCAAATAACGGCTTTCAGAATCCAGGCATGGGTGGACCCGGGGGTGGCAATCCGAATACTGGCATGGGAAATCCCATGGACAATATGGGCACCTCAGGAACCAATTCATCTTTCCCTTTCTACAACCCAGCCAATCGCGCCAAAGGCCAGCAAGAATTTGTTAAAAATTGGGGACCCCGAGAAAATCGCGATTATTGGAAATACAATTCCAAGAAAGTTCAATCGGAGAATTCAAGTTTGGTTCAGAACGCGAACCAAGGATCCGACACCACAAATACAGCATCAACCAGTAAGAGCAACAAAGAAAAAAACACAACCGATACGACTTCAATACCCGCCAACATTTCGGCGAATGAGAAAAAGTACTACGCCGAATTGCCATTGACAGCAGACGCACAAGCAAAAAACCAAAATGCCGTTGCATTTTCATTGTTTGAAGCAGCCAAAATCTACCAAGACCGATTGATCGAATATTCTGAGGCCATTCGCTTGTTTTCTGAACTCGTGCGCCGTTTTCCAAACTCGGAAAACACACCCCAGGCACTGTATGAATTGGTGAAATTAAACAAGCAATCGGGCGACTATTCTCAAGCCGACGAGTGGAAAGCCCAATTGTATAACAAGTATGGCAAGAGCATTTATGTGCGCATGCTTGAAACAGGTGGAACACTCAGTGATTTGGCTCAAAATGCCTCGGGCAACCAAGTGATTGATAGTCTATTTGAAAAAATGGTCGAGTCTTATACCAAAGGAAACTACACCGAAGCGCTCGCTATCAAACAGGCGTCTGACAAAAACTTTGCGGGGAACTACATCCAGGCCAAATTTGATTATTTACAATCTCTTTGTTATATCAAAACGGGCGACATCCCAAAAGGGATTTCATTGCTCGAGCAATTGGTATTGGATTATCCCTCGAGTGATATTTCGCTGAGGGCGAGAGATATCATCGAAGCCCAGCAGCGCCTTAAACTGGAAACTGATGTCAAAGCAGGCAACTCCGCTGGAATCGGAACACCGGCGGCGGCAAAATTCAAACCTGCCTCCCCAAAAGAACCCTTAGATATCATTTTCATTTTTGCCAAAGGCACCAATGCAAACATGATACGTGCTACGATCAGCGATTTCAACAAAAAACAGTTCTCTTTTGAAAAACTGCAAATCGCCTCACCACTGCTCATAGGAAGCAATTACGTAATTCACATTTCACAATTTAGCACCCAAGGCGTTGCCACTGATTATGCCAACTTCATCAACAAATCAACAGCAGATTTCGCCGCAAAAGGCCTCTTTGAATACCAAGCCATTTCCATCACTGAAGCCAATTTCGTGGAACTCACAAAGACGCTGGATTTAAACGGATATCGTCAGTTTTTCGAAAAACAATAAGCGCATTTTCTGCGTATATTCGCAATTGATTCATGGCTGCTCCGGGGTTTAAATTCGAATTCATCAAACGCTTTTGGCAATTCCTCATCGGTGGAACCATTTCCGTTTTTCTCCTTTTCATTTTGGTCAGCTTTGGCCTGTTCGGCGAAATGCCGGATGTGGAGGATTTAGAAAACCCGAAAAACGCATTGAGTTCAGAAATTTTGGGGGATGATGGCACTCTCATAGGCAGCTTTTACCTTGAAAATCGAATCAATACAGCACACAAAGACATCGCACCCTGCGTATTCAAAGCGCTAGAAGCAACGGAGGATGTTCGATTTCGCAGCCATTCCGGGATCGACATTCGTGGTACCATTCGGGCCGTGCTCGCTTTGGGTCAAGACGGTGGAGCATCTACCCTCACGCAGCAATTGTCGGAAAATTTGTTCTACCGACTTCAAAAACCCTCCTCCAAAATTGGAATGGTGATGCAAAAATTCAAAGAATGGGTCATCGCAGTTGAACTCGAACGTCGATATACAAAAAATGAAATCATCACGATGTATCTCAACACAGTGCCTTTTTCAGGCATTTCGTTCGGCATCGAATCGGCGTCGAAAGAATTCTTCAACAAAAAACCCAAAGACCTCCACATAGAGGAAGCCGCTGTGCTCATCGGCATGCTGAAGGCCAACCATCGATACAACCCCAAATTCAACCCAGACAAGTCACTATCGCGCCGAAATACCGTCTTGGAGCAGATGAATAAATACAACTTCCTCTCAGACGACAGCCTTGAGTTATTGAAAGCCAAACCCATAAAAATCAACTATCGCAGTGCGGAGATGGATGGCATGGCCCAATATTTCAAATATTATTTGGGCGAATACCTCAAACCCTGGTGCAAAGAAAAAGGCATAGACCTTTACCGAAGCGGATTAAAGATTTACACTACCCTCAATCCCAAGTTGCAACAATACGCTGAAAAAGCTGTTCAGCAACACATGCCCGAATTACAGTCTCAATTCAACAAAAGTTGGGGCAAAGAAAAGCCATGGCGATATGTCACCACGCGCGCCGTAATACCGGGTTTCATTGAAAGCGCACTCAAACGCACAGAACGATACAAAGGCCTGGCCGAAGAAATGGGCGATGATTCCGCCAAAATCATTCAGGAATTAAAAAAACCGATCAAAATGACCGTGTTCTCCTGGCATGGAGACGTGGATACGTTAATGTCGCCCTACGACAGTATGGCCTACATCAAAAAAATCTTAATGGCCGGATTTATTGCAGTCCAACCCGAAACGGGACATGTGAAAGCTTGGGTGGGTGGAATCAATCACAAACACTTCAAATACGACCACGTAAACCGACGCGCACGCCGTCAGGTGGGATCTACTTTCAAGCCCATAGTCTACGCAACCGCGATTGACATAAACCAAATGACCCCCTGCACGGAATTTCCCAGGGAGCGAACCACCTTCTTCTCTGGCGGTCAGGAATGGAGTCCGCGAAATGCCGATGGAAAATCGGGAGGTGTTTGGACGATGACCAAAGGATTGGCCCTGTCCGACAACTTGATAACGGCACAAGTCATGAAAAGCTTGGGTGACGATGCGCCTGAGATTGTCGTGAAATTCGCGGAACGCGTAGGTATAGAAGCCAACCGCATCCCAAAGGTACCATCGATTTGTTTGGGCACAATGGAATTGTCTCCCTTCGAAATGGCGAGTGCCTATTCCGCATTTGCCAACAATGGATTGTGGGTGGAGCCAACCTTCTTGCTGCGCATCGAAGACAAAAATGGCAACATTTTAGAAGATTTCAATCAGCCAAAAACCGACCAAGTACTGAGTGCCGAAAAGGCCTACATGATGTTCCGTATGTTAGAGAATGTTGTAAATGGCGGAACTGGCAGTCGAATTCGCGGAGGCAAATACGCTGTTGAAGGACATATTGCAGGCAAGACGGGCACCACACAAGGGTCTGCCGACGGATGGTTTATGGGTCTTACGAAAAATTTGGTTTGTGCCACTTGGGTGGGTGCAGATGACCCAACGGTGAGGATCCGAGGAACCCTAATTGGTCAGGGCGCCAATATGAGTTTGCCAATTTTCGCTTATTTCATCAAGGCCGCACTGGACGATAAAACCACAGGAATATCCTCCGATGCATTGGACATGCCCGATGGGTTTGACTTAAGCCTACTCGATTGCAGCAGGCGATCGGCTGGCGATGACCATAGACCGCCCGCAAATATTCCCGGACTTGGAGAATAAGTTGTTTTTGCCAAATAATTTTATTATATTTGCACCCCTTAAAAAGTAATAAATCCAATGAAACCCGATATTCATCCATCGACCTACCGCAAAGTTGTTTTCAAAGACATGAGCTGCGATCACGCCTTTTTGGTGCGCAGTTGTGTAGAAACCAAAGAAACCATCAAGTGGGAAGATGGTAACGAATACCCTCTTTTCAAGCTTGAAATTTCAGACAAGTCTCACCCCTTCTACACCGGTAAGCAACAGCTCGTAGATACCGCAGGACGTATCGACAAGTTCATGAAGCGCTACGGCAAAAAGTAAAAAAGATAAACTTTATCGAAAGCCATCCCATTCGGATGGCTTTTTTTATGGGATAAACAGCCGTATACCTTAATTTCGAAGCCATGCAAATCAACTTTTTTGACGACGGACAGATTGAGCACCTTTTTCCGCTAACACTGACAAGACCTGCCGCCGACCTGCGCTGTGGGATTAACACAGTAGCAGAAAAATGGACCGCCTTGCTGAAGCCGTCTTCATGGGGATTTGAAACCCGTGCCTATTTGACGGTGAAATTTCCGGCCAGCGAAAATGCAGATTTGCGCATCAACGGCAGGTTGCTGCCCAATGAAGAACTGATCAAAGCCATAGCGGCCCTGCAGCCCGGACAAACACTCACAGCCGGCGAAACTATCCTCGCAGAAAAAACGGGCAATCCGGCGCAAAATATAGATTTTACCGGATCTTACAACATACTAAACCGGCCTTACGATATTTTCCTGCAGGCCGGTACCGAGATTCAGCGGGATATGGCATCCCTTACCGCAGGGCGGAGCTCGCAACAACTGCATGCATCGGTGCAGGTAATCGGCGAACACCCCGTGTTTGTAGAAGAAGGGGCCAAAGTTTATGCATGCGTTATTAATGCAAGCAACGGACCGGTTTATATTGGCCGCAATGCAGAAATTATGGAAGGATGCCTGGTGCGCGGACCGTTTGCCATGGGCGAAGGCAGTGTGCTGAAAATGGGCGCCAAGGTATACGGCCCTACGGCCCTTGGCCCCTACTGCGTGTTGGGTGGCGAGGTAAACAACATTTGCATGCAAGGCTACAGCAACAAAGGCCACGATGGTTTTCTGGGCAATGCCGTGCTTGGCGAGTGGTGCAACATTGGTGCCGACAGCAATTGCAGCAACCTGAAGAACAACTACGAAGATGTGAAAGTGTGGAACTACAGCACCGGGCGGTTTGACCGTAGCGGGCAGCAGTTTTGCGGCCTTATCATGGGCGATCACAGCAAATGTGGTATCAATACCATGTTCAATACAGGCACAGTGGTAGGCGTTTCGGCCAACATCTTCGGGGCGGGCTTTCCAAGGCAGTTTGTTCCCGATTTTGCCTGGGGCGGCGCTTCAGGCTTTATCACCTATAAATTGGATGCTGCCTGCAAAACAGCATCGCTGGTGATGCCAAGGCGGAAGAAGGAATTTGATGAAACGGAAAAAGGCATCATGGAAACTGTTTTTTCCCAAAGCTCTTCCTTTAGAAACTGGGAAAATTCTGAGAAAGAATAATCATCAATCTTCACCCGGCGCAAAGAAATCTCTCATCCTCTGCGCATTGATATTCAGCACCACACCCAGCACCACCAGCAGCATACCCGCGTATTGCAGCCACACATAGTGTTCGTCAAAGATAAACAGACCGGCAGCAGCACCCCACAATATGCCTGCATAACTCACGGCAGAAACACGGCTGGCCAAGTCTTCCTGGTAAGCGCGTGTCATAAAAAACTGTCCGATTTGCGTGGTAATTCCGGTGGCTATCAGCCAGCCATATTGTATTGCATCCGGCCATATCCATTCGCCGGGCTTGAA
>CAZZKP010000072.1:0-9929 GCA_964654675.1 uncultured Bifidobacterium sp.
AACAGGTTTCTGAAAAGAACCTCAAAACCAAAGCGGAATACATGATCACCCCCGGCTCTGAACAAGTTCGTTATACCATCGAGCGCGATGGCTTCCTCGACGTGTTCGATCAAATTGGTGCCAAAGTATTCGCCAACGCTTGCGGACCTTGCATCGGGATGTGGGATCGTATGGGCGCTGAAAAGCAAGAAAAGAACACCATCGTACACTCGTTCAACCGCAATTTCGCCAAACGCGCCGATGGAAACCCCAATACATACGCGTTTGTAGGTAGCCCCGAACTCGTAACAGCATTGGCCATCGCGGGTGATTTGACCTTCAACCCACTCACCGATACCCTCATCAACGAAAATGGCGAAGCCGTGATGCTCGATGCTCCTTCGGGCGACGAATTGCCAACCCGCGGATTCGCAGTGGAAGACGCTGGCTACCAAGCCCCAGCCATCGATGGCAGTGGCGTAGAAGTAAAAGTCGCTCCCAACAGCAGCCGCTTGCAACTCCTCGATCCTTTCGCAGCATGGGAAGGCACCGACCTAAACAACCTCAAATTGTTGATCAAAGCAAAAGGAAAATGTACCACCGACCATATCTCCATGGCGGGTCCTTGGTTGAAATTCCGCGGTCACCTCGATAACATCTCTAACAACCTATTGATTGGCGCAATCAACTACTTCAATGAAAAACCCAACGAAGTAAAAAACCAATTGACAGGCGGATACGATACCGTACCTGGAACCCAACGCGCATACAAAGCCGCCGGCATCGGGTCGGTTGTGGTATGCGATGAAAACTATGGTGAAGGTTCAAGCCGTGAACACGCCGCCATGGAACCCCGTCATTTGGGCGTTCGTGCCGTGTTGGTGAAGAGCTTCGCTCGTATCCACGAAACCAACTTGAAAAAGCAGGGTATGTTGGCATTGACGTTTGCCGACAAGGCCGATTACGACAAAATCCAAGAAGCCGATACCATCAGCATCCTTGGCTTAACCGAATTCGCACCCAACAAGCCTTTGCAAATGGTCCTGAACCACGCCGATGGCAGCAGCGATACCATTGCTGTGAACCACAGTTACAACGACCAACAAATTGATTGGTTCAAAGCCGGTGGCGCATTGAACATTATCCGCAGAAATGTGGCATAATTCCTAAAACAATACCAACTGACCATGAAAGGCGAGAAGTGGATATATCCGATCACACTTTTCGCCTTTCTTTGTTTAAGAACCTTCGCCTACAGCTATTTCTCCGGCAATTATACCGATTCGGACCAATGCGTGATGTGGGAAATGGCCGATGATTTTGCCAATTTTCGATTTCATACACCCTTCTTTTACGGACAACTGTATTCCTCTGGACTCGAAGCCTGGCTGGCCGCCCCCTTTATTTGGATTGGATTACCCGTTTATCGTGCCGTTCCCCTGGTGACCGCTTTCATGTCGACCCTCCCCTGGATCTGGATGTCACAACTGGCAAAAAAGCGAAGCGGCAACATCGCAGGTAGCGCGGTTCTATGCTTGAGCCTAGCCTTTCCAATTTCTTGGTTGCAAACCACTTACATCTCTCGCGGTTTCATGCAATCCATCTTTCTGACATCCTTGGCCACGAGATTCATGGATCGATCTAGACTGTGGTTCAACATCGGACTATTGCTGATGGGCTGGGGTTTGATGCAAAACGCGAATGGACTGCTGCTGCTGCCGGGTGTCTTCCCCATTTGGATGGCCGAGTTCCGGCGTTTCACTGAAGAAAAGTCGATTCCGTTTCAACAGACCATCATCCGCACAATTCAATTCCTATGGCCGGCGACATTGGGGCTTTTTTTACTCCTGATCACCTATGCGGCGCTGAGGTCGCTTCATCCTGAATGGATGATTCACGCCACGGTTCAAACCAACGTATCATGGCGGGTTTTCACAGAGAGCATTCAGCGATACAACTGGTTTTTGCAACACACTTATAGTGGACGACCGCCACTGCTCGGTTGCGGGATCATCGCATTGGGTGTTTTGCTCATTGCCACGCCCCAATCCCGAAATCAATGGTTGGGTTTTTTGGGAATCTTACTCCTTCCGATGGCATTGCTCGCAATAGAAAAGACAACCGATGGCACCGAGAACATCTTCTTTGGCTACGGTCGATTTTTCTTGGCAGTGCCCTTTGCTTGGGGTTGGCACATTGCGAGTTCGGGATTTTCATTGTCGGGATTAAAGTCCTTCTGGGGCCGAATTTCAACCGTGAATTTTCATAGTTCACGCAGTGTGACCGTATTCAGAAATCCCATTGTTGCGTTATACTTCATCGGCCTTTTTTTCGCCATCGGCCTCTATGGTTATCGTTTTTGGGATCGATGCAGCATCCGAGAATTGGGCAAAACCTATGTGCCCGTGATGATTTACCCGATCAATCAGCTGCGTGGCGATGCCGAAAAGATGGCCAACCTATGTAGAAAAGAAAAAATTGGGGCAGTGGTAGTTTTGGATCACTATGTCCTGGAGACTGCGAGCATGGGATTTCAGCAGTTGGCGGACTTTCCATTGCAATCGGAAATTCAACCTTCGGACACAACACCCGACTGTTTTAAAATCCATAATCCCATTCCGATCGTACGTCCAAAATATGAACGTCGACATTGGCTATTAAAAGAAATCAAAGAACAACACTACGTCCCGCACAAGGTCGCCGTCATGGATGTTTTCAAGGACAGCGCTTGGGGCGACCGGCTACCATTCAAACACAGTTTGGCCGATGTTCGCGGACCCGTCTTCATTTTTGAAACTGGAGAGATGACATTATCTGATTTCATTACAAAATTTCTTCAGTAAGTTCGCATTCTCCAATTCCTTATCCTTTTTGTGATACAATTCTATCAGTTGTATTTGCCCATCCGTCTCCATCCAGCAGTAAATCAATCTGAATCCAGAATTAATTCCTTTGCCAGGAAATGAATCGCTTCGGATTTTTTTCACTTTGACAAAGTAACATCCCGGATAACCCCTTAATCTGAAACTAATTGGCAACTTCCCTTCAGGATATTCGGCAATGACCGACATTAGAATCGCTATGTCATCTTCTAATGAACGGTAACGCTTTGACAATCCCTTTACATTTCGCTCAAACGGAATCGTTCGAATTATTTCCAGCCCCGCCATCTTCCTCACCATAAATCCTATACGAAAAGGGAAACTCCCTGTAAAATGTCAATTCGTAATTGATAACTTCACCCATCCCCGTCACTTTCATTGGTACATCTTTATGCAACAATTCCGCTAAATGTTCAGATGGGAATCTGCAATATTCTTGGATAATATCATTCATAAGAACGATCTCACTTGCTTTTAGTATTGTCAAATCCGCGCTGCGCAACGGGATAAATTTATTTTGTGCTACACCGTTCAATGCCATCTTGACTTTGATAATATCACCGGCCACTATCAGATCATCCAAAATCTCGCCCCACTCTGCAGGTATTGGACCAAAAGGCAATTTTTTATAGGTACACGTTGATAAATAGCATTCATAATTTTCAAAATATGCAAAATCCATCAAATACATCAATTTTGGAATGAATGATTCTAAGCCATGTGGAATCCTTGCGCATGATTCAATGATATAAAGAACCACGGCTTTAGACTTCGGTTTGTTAAAAACCAAATCAGACTTTTTATACTGTTCAATTACCTCTTCCACCTTGGCTGTTTTTTCGCTTGCAGTGTATTGTATTTCAGAGGTAATACCTCCGTGTAACAGTACTTCCAAGTGCATTTGGAATGCTGCTGCGATTTTTTGAATCTCAATCAATCCGACATCTCGTTTGCCCTGCTCAATTGCCAAATATGATGTCCTGCTAATCTCTAATATATTCGCCATGTCGCCCTGTGAATAAGCATGCTGCTCCCTCAAAGAACGCAGGCGCATTCCAAATTCCGCCAAACCAATTGATTCAATCATAACACCACAAATTTAATACGTGTTCAATTTTCAAACAATTTATAGTTCATAAATCCAACACAATAAACGTTTAATTCTCCTTCATCGATTCTCCTCTTCCATCTTCATTCGATTTTACATCCCCCTCCTGCATCATCTTTCCCCAAATTCTCTCAGCATCCTTTTGGAGATTTTCCCGATCCTTTTCAAAACCCCAACGCATTTTTGCCCTGATCCCGTCCAAATTATCAGGTAACCCATCCGATGGATTTACAAGCGTTTCCCCCCCAATTGGTAATGGTCTGTGAGGGCTTTTTCGAAGTCCCGACCTACACCCGCCTTCACCGCCACGCGATAGCACACTTGATCCGTATACTCGCTGCCCAAAACCCGAGCGCCGTACTTTGCAATCAGTCGATGAATCTCCTGCTCGTGCGCAAAGTCAGAACGAATTTCATAGTTCTCTTCGATGAATTTTTCGGAGCGGCCGGCGGCGCGAAGCGCCGACTCGGCCGCTCCCCCATAACTCTCAATCAACCCCGGAATCCCAAGCAATGTCCCCCCAAAATACCTCACCACCACCACCAAAACATTGGTGACACCCGCGCTCAGAATCGACCTCAAAATCGGACGGCCCGCAGAATTCCCCGGCTCCCCATCGTCGTTCGCCCGCTGCGCCTCTCCCCTGGCCCCCATCACCCAAGCATAACAATGATGCGTTGCATCCGGATACTCCCGCTTCAACCCCTCCAACTTTTCCTTGATCTCCAAATCCGATCTCACCCCATAAACAAAAGCAAAAAACTTGCTGCCCCGCTCACGCAAAACAAATTCCGCATCCCGCTCCACCTCATAGTAAACGTCGGAAAATAAACTCACTCCGCCCGATCTCCTTCCTCTTTCCCAAGTGTTCCGAATGCCAAATTCAACCCTTCCTCCCTTTCGATGCCAAATTCGCCCAATCCAACCTGTCCTTGAGCATCAAAGCCCAAATCCCGCCGCCAAACCCAATGCTCGTCAATCCCCAAATCCGCCTCCCGATGCAACCTCCCCCTATCCACACTCGGCGACCTAACCCCAGATTCCAAACGCATTTGCGAATTTCGCAAAATATGAATCTCATCCACGCAGTCCGCATCCAAAAACGATTGCAAAATCGATGCGCCACCCTCCACCAAAATAACCCCCAATCCATGCGCCTCGTACAACCATTGCAAAAACTTGTCTATTCCCTCAGGTGAATCCCCCCTGCCGTTCGATGATTCCAATTCCGATGATTCCGAATCCGACAAATCCAAATCCGACAATTCCAATCCCCAACCAACCAACTTCTCCGATCCCACAGACGCCGACAACGACTGAAATTGCGACTCTCGCAGCCCCATCTCCGCATCCGTTTCCAAAAAATTCAAATCATAAATCACCCACAATGGCGCTTCACTGCGATCCACGGCTTCTGCAGAATATTCGCCCCGCAAACGACGATCCAAAACGATGCGAATCGGCTGCCTTAACACCTCCAACCCGCGAACATTCAACTTCGGTTGGTCCAAATTCCAAGTATTCAAACCGACCAAAATCGCGTCCATGCCAGAACGCAACCCATGCACCCAACGACCCGATTCCTCGCCGGAAATCAACAGTCTATCATTTTGAAGCGGTTCGATCTCACCGGAGAGAATGGAATTTCTCGTTGACAAACGATGCAAATCCTCTGCGCTCCTCCCCATAAACCCATCGCCCGTTTCCGCCCACTTCGCAACCACGGCGGTCCGACCTAAAACCTGATTCACCCAAAACGACCCATTCAGCCTACGACATTCGTCCGCCACAACACCCACCAACACCTCCACCCCAGCGGCACGCAAAATCTCTATTCCCCGTCCGCTTACCTTCGGATTCGGATCCAAAACCCCCACAACCACTGTGCCAACGCCCTTCTCCAAAATCAAATTTGCACAAGGTGGCGTCTTCCCAAAATGCGCACAAGGCTCCAACGATACATATAAAATACAATCCGAAAAATCTTCAGTCTGTCCACCTGCTTCCAACCCCTCAAACAACATCCGCTCCGCATGCGCCCCGCCAAAAACCGAATGCCACCCCTCAGCCACAACCACCCCGTCTCGAACCAACACCGCGCCCACCATCGGATTTGGACTCACCCGACCCCAACCGCGTTCAGCCAATGCCAAACACCTTCGCATCCAAAAATCGTGTTCAAAAATCGCTACACTTCCCTCGCTCATCTCAAATCAAACCATCAACGGCCAAACAACTTCATAGCCTCAGACGCATACGTCTTCACGCAATCATACACCTTTCCACCGTCCGCAGCCCGCTCTATCCCGTTCCCCGTGCGCACAACCACCATCCCCCGCGACGGAATCAATATGATGTACTGCCCTTTCAACCCCTGAAAATAGCTGAACTTTACGCCGTCTACCTCACCCAACCAAAAGGCGTATCCGTAGTTCAATGACCGAGGTGCCTCCGGGTGATTCGCCGATACAAACGGACGTTGAGCCATCGCCAAAAATCCCGAATCAATCAGCCCCTTGCCGTGATGCATTACCATCAAGCCCAAACGACCAAAATCGCGGGCCCGCGCATTGACACAACAAAAATTCAATTCCCTGCCATTCTCCTTATCCAAAGACCAAGAAGCCGGCGCCTCCATACCCAAGGGCTTCCAAATTCTCTCCGATGCCAATTCTGCCAAATGCTTTCCCGTTGCCTTCTCCAACACCAACCCCAACAACTGCGTCGCACCACTCTGATATTCAAACACTTCGCCCGGCTTCACCACCACAGGCACCTGTCGCATCGTAGCCTCAATGTCGCTCCCGTAATACGCTTTCGCCGTGATCCCAAAGGGCGATACATAACTTTCATTCCATTCCAAACCCGCCGTCATCGTAATCAAATGCCTCAAGGTCAACCCCTTCGCATTCTCCTCCAACACCTCGTTTTGATACCCCTCTACATCCTTCACCGCACCCACCCATGGCAAAAATTTGCGTACCGGCTCGTCCCATGACGAAATTTCACCGCGCTCAATCGCCTGCTCCACCAAAATACAGGTGACCGTTTTGGCCATCGAAAACGAATTCGTGGGCACCGACGCATCCACCGGCTCAAAATACTTCTCGCACACCAACGTATCGTTGCGAAACACCAAAAAAGAACCACTCTCGGTTTTGTCCAACATGGCCACCAACCCCTCACTCAACACCGCCTCCGAAGCGCCGTTCAACGTCACCAAAGGCGATACCTTCAACGGATCATTGGCGATTTCTCTCGTATCAAACCCCTTGTAATCCAAATAGTTCGCCGATTTCTGTCCGATCAAATACGTCAACCGAACCCCCTTGATCAAATAACCCCAAGGTGAAACCCAAACCACGGCAGCCAATACCGCAGCGATGCCAAATACCATCAAAAAACGCTGAAAAGCCTTCATCATATTCAAATGTAATCAAACATTCCAAAGTTTACACCCACCCCAAACCAATTCAAACGACCCGCACTGATAACTTTCACCAATAATCCTGCGAATTCCGCAAACCCTCCGCCCCCCGATTGTATATTTGTAATTTATGATGTCGAAATCTGCGCGCCTCACCCTCTCCCTCCTCTTCCCAACCCTAGCCCTTTTTGGCCTTTACAGCCTGATTTCGCTGGGTCACAACACATCAAGCAACAGCAATTCCGAGGAAGAAGACGCACAACACCCCGGCTATTACGAGCAGTGGTTTCAAGAAAAAAAGGACGCCAATGGCCAAATTCCCGCCTTTCTGAGGTCCCAATGGGCACAATACGATGCAAAAAAACTCGATCGCAGGGCGGGCACCAACCCCATCGACACCGTGATAGAGCTCGGTCCAAACGACGTGGCCGGAAGAACCCGAGCCCTTTGGATTGATCCAAGAAACGAAAAAATCATCCTTGCCGGTGCCATCTCAGGCGGACTCTGGCGCAGCGAAAATGGCGGCACAAGCTGGAAACCCATCAACGAGCAAGAAGTTTCGATGATGCCTTCCGCGCTGACCTCAAACCCCTATAACCCCAACGAAGTCTACTACGGAACCGGCGAAAGCAGGGCCAATTCCGCCGATGTGGATGGCGAAGGCGTTTTCAAATCCACAGACGGTGGCAAAACGTTTCAGCAACTTGCATCCACCGTAAAACTCAGCGGTTTCAATGCGATTTGGGACATCGAACACGCCAAAATCGATTCGCAAACCCTCTTCGTGGGCACCAACAGCAACGGCCTGTATCGCTCAATCGATGGCGGCGCAACCTGGTCCGTGGTTTACAGCGGAGGAAACAAGCAAGTGACCGATGTCCTCTGCCTTCCCTCAGGTCGCGTGATGGCCACCATGCAGTCCAACCTCATCGTCGCCTCGGATTCCAACGGCAAACCCGGCACCTTCAAAACCGTTACCTTTCCCAATGCGCCCAACGCCGGCACCTACAGAACCGTACAACTCGACTACTGTCATAAATTCCCCAAAGTGGTCTACGCCGTCTTCGAAGGATTCGCTTTCGATGCCGCGCCCGTGGCCTTCTACAAGAGCAGCGATGGCGGAATCACTTGGAAAGCCAAAACCCCTCCCACCGCAGCCGGACCGGGTTATCAGGCCTATTGCATGGTGATGGGGGTGCATCCCACCGACACCAACCGCGTGGTGGTGGGCGGACGTGATATCTGCAGAACCAGCAACGGCGGAACCTCTTGGACCCCGCTCGATATCGGTCATTCCGACCACCATTCCTTTGCATTTTTGCCCAAAACCACCAATGAATTCCTCATGGGAACCGATGGGGGCGTTTTCAAATACCAGTGGAACTCTACTGCGATTGCGGCCAACCTCAACAATGGCTACCGCGTGACCCAGTTCTATTGCGGAGGCTACGGCCCAAGCGGGATGGTAGGCATTTCGGGCGCCCAAGACAACGGCACCCAAGTCACCGAGAAACCCTTGGTGAGTCAGCGTTTCTTTGGCGGCGACGGCGCCTATTGCAATATCGGTCAGCAAGATGGCAGCATCGCCTACATGAGCTATCAGAACGATGCGATTCATGTGATGTACAACTTCGCTTCGAACAATCCGGGCAACACCACCAACATCGTGGACCCCAGATTTACGAGCGATGGCGTGGACTTCATCAACCTTTACGAAATGAATCTGTCCGACCAAAACATGGTTTTTTATCGCACCAACAAATACCTGTATCGCACGATGGATATGGGTTTCACGTGGGACCAGATGACAACCAGTTTGAGGGCGGGGATCAAGGCGATTGGCATTAGCAGGCAAGAAAATCCCGTCGTTTATTTCGGCGGCACGGCGGCGCAGTTGTACAAAATCGAACATGCGGCCACGGCGATTCCGGGCAAGGAGGTCAACTACAATGCCAGTGTTCCTTCGGCTGTTACCAACGACTTAATCAAGGGGATGACGGTTCACCCAAAAAATCCCTACGTATTGTATGTGGCTTTTTCGAACATCAGCAACGAGCCGCGCGTTTGGCGGGTTTCCGGGCTCGACTCTGTGACGAACAAGCCGATGTGGAAGAACATTTCGGGCGATTTGCCTCCGGGTTTGCCAGTGAATATGATGGCGGTGGATCCTTACCGTCCGGACGAAGTCTTTTTTGCGGGGACCGATTTCGGTTTGTATTACAGCATCGACAGTGGCAAAACGTGGAACAAGGATTACCGGGTACCGAATGTGGCGGTTCACGAGGTAAAGATGCGCGACGACCGCACTTTGTTTGCTTTCACCCACGGCCGCGGCATGTTTGCTTTGCCTTTGGTTTACATGGAAGAGCCGGTTTCTGTTTCCCGTTTATCGCGCGGCAGTTCCATCAAATTGTACCCCAACCCCAGCAGCACTTCGATTTCTGTTCGCGGGGCGATGTCTTTGCAGAGCCGCACCTACCGCATTTACAATTTGCAGGGGGCGGTGGTTTTGGAAGGGGATTTTGGCGGCAGC
>CAZZKP010000073.1:0-9918 GCA_964654675.1 uncultured Bifidobacterium sp.
CTACTTCTTTAATGAAGACGAACTTTAATCTTTGGTAAAGAAACGAAAAATGGCCAGATTTATCTGGCCATTTTTCGTTTGGATAGCATATCAAAGATTGTGGCTCTTAATTTTTCAATATTCCAATTGTTGTGTGCTGAAATAAAAACTGCAGGCGCAATTTCCTTTGCGATCCAACTTTTTTCAAATTGTTCAATGGTCATTCCAGTACTACCCACAAAAAATTCATCCTCGTCGCTTTCGTGAAATGCATCCACCTTATTAAAAACAATGAGTTCGGGTTTACTACCCGCCCCAATTTCGTGTAGGATTTCTTTCACGCTCATCATTTGCTGTTCAAAGGCGGGATTGGAGATATCTACCACATGAATTAAGAGATCGGTTTCCATCGCCTCAGCCAAGGTACTTTTGAAACTCTCAATTAGGAGAGTGGGCAGTTTTCGGATGAATCCTACTGTGTCTGAGAGCAGCAATGGAATCACATCACCCATCCCATCGGGGTTTGGAATGACAACTTTTCGAACAGTGGCATCCAGCGTAGCAAACAATTTGTTTTCAACCAGCACATCGGAGCGACTCATGAGATTCATGATCGTACTTTTGCCAACGTTGGTATATCCGACAAGGGCACATCGAAAAACACCATCACGACTTTTTCTTTGGGTAAATCCGACTTTCTCGATTTCGGTGAGTCTGGTTTTGAGCAAAGAAATTTTGTCGCGCAATACTCGTCTGTCTGTTTCGATTTCTTTTTCTCCGGGCCCTTTCATTCCAATGCCCCCTTTTTGTTTAGACAAGTGAGTCCACATACCTGTGAGTCGGGGTAACATAAAAATACTCTGTGCCAATTCTACTTGCGTTTTCGCTTGAGCCGTTTTGGCATTGTTGGCGAAAATATCCAGTATGAGGTGGGTACGACTTAAAATCTTGGTATTTTCAATTTCAGTTTCAATGTTTCTCACTTGGGCCGGTGTGAGTTCGTCGTCAAAAATGATTAGGTCGATTTTATTTTTCTCGACATACAACTTGATTTCTTCAAGTTTTCCTTTTCCCACATAGGTTTTGGGTTGAGGATGTTCCAGGTTCTGAATGAATCGTTTTTTGGTAACAGCACCGGAGGTGTATACAAGCTGTTCTAGCTCATCGAGTGTTTCATCGATGGGCATTGTTTGTTTGGGTGTATTTACCCCAACCAAGATGGCTGTTTCAATTTTTATATCGTTTGTATGCAAGGTGTGTGCGAATTCTGAAATAATTCGCTGCAAAATTAGGTCAGAGCTTGGCATTTCGATGTCATACATGGATTTTTGATCTTGTGAAAAGCAAATTGGTAATTTCGGCATTGTTTCTCCTATTGCATTCGATTTGCATTGGGCAAATGACGAGGATTAGTGATCAGCCGAAATTGACTCAAAAGCGTTCGCAGTTTCATCGTGCGATTGGGTCTGTAGGAGGTCATATTCTGATGCTCAGTTATGGCGATGATCGAATGTCGAATGGTTTTGTTCTTGAGCGATACTCGGAGGGATTGGTTTTTGAAAACGACCGAAAGTTTGAAGTGGCAAACAAGCAAATTGTATTGAAGTTGTTTGTTGCCGATTCCATGTTGTATTGGATTACCGCAATAAAAATCAAGCGATCTTCTATAAAAGTGATATTACACTCCATTTCGGCTTCATTGATGGGGGAAATATCCCAACGGGATGTGGGGACATATTTTACCGGCGACATAGATATCGATCAATTTGAAGTAGCAAATTCGCCGAATAAGAAGAGATGGGCTATTTTGGGGTTTGGCAGTGCAGGTCAGCGGGTTAGGGAGGCCTTGGGTACAGAAGTATGGATGTTAACGGCCCAAGTAGATGGCATCGAAACGACAAGCAATTTTATTTTAACGAGCGATCGATGGAGCCCAGCAGATTTGTCGTGGAAATCAGTGGTTCTGGATGATAGCGGTTTGGTGTTCGCATTATACGAAGACAAGGATTTCAGCGGGGGTGGTCTACTAGGAACCCGCAGGCATACGAACCATTTTCATTGGGTGAAGACCGAAGGGGATCGACTCAAGGGTGGAGATTTGGTTGTTGAAGGAGAAGTTTTGGAGGCGATATCGGTATTGCACTCGAAAACGCAGGCGGTGGAAGTCTATGGCTATTACAATTCAGGAAAAGGTTTAGGGATAGAGGGATATTTTTTGGGAGAGTTGGGCACAGACGGGCAGGTGGTATGTAGGAATCACTCTCTTTCGGAAGCCTCCGCTAAGCAGTTTATGGGTTTAGGAAGTCTGAAACGCAATGAGAAGCCGGAAAACTACTACATGAGACATGTTGTGGCATTAAGCAATGGAGGTTGTTTGATACTTTCAGAGCAATTTTACGAAAGTCGTCAAATGGAAACATATTATGTGAATGGTGTGCCACAAACAAGCTCAAAATTGTTTTATCACTATGGCGATATCGCCCTACAATACTTGAATAAAGATGGGTCCATGGATAGTTTAATTATGGTAAGAAAAACGCAAGTAGGAGCGTTGAATGTTGCACATTTGTTTGGTTTTGGGATGTATGTTTGCGGTGGCAGTGTCAATCTGTTATTTAATGATGATGAAGGAGAGATTAATCGGATCATGCATGTGAAAGTTGATAAGTCGTATAAGGTTGAAAAAGATTGGTTATTTCGAAATGAAAATACGCCTGGTACAATTGTGCCCTATGAAGGAAAGCAAACGGATTACGGGTTAATTACACTGCCTATTTATCGCGATAAACAATGGTTTTGGTTACAAGTATTTTCAAATGATTAAGAGATTGTCAGATCATAGCGTATTTACCATGCTTTTGTTGGTATTATTTGCACTTTGTTTGCGACTGCCAGCCTTGTGGATTATTCCTAAATCGGGAATTGTTTTTAAGCCAGGTCTGCTCATTTCATTTGTTGATACCATCAATCAATGGCCCATTTTTTCGGTATTGATTTCTGCTCTAATCGTTATGGGCCAGGCATTGTTTGTGAACTTTATTTGCCGAACTCATGGTTTGGTTCAGCCCGTAGGGTATTTACCGGCTTATTTCTTTCTACTGGTTCAGAGTTTGTTTCCTGAAAATCTCCTCTTGACCGAATACCATTTGGGTAATCTTTTGGTTTTTATTGGTTTGGCCTGTTTTTTTCAGTTGAAGGATGGTTTTAACACTGTAACGTTATTTTATGGTTCATTGTGTTTTGGTGCAACAATTTTGATTGTACCTGACCATTTGATGGTGATAATATTCTTGATTGCCTGTGTTTTGGTTTACAAGAACATTGTAATATCGGATATTTTGGCCATCGTTTTTGGACTTGTGATGCCCTATTACCTGATGAAATCCTTGGCATTTATTTGTCATTGGGATCTCAAGGCATTGCGCAGCGTAGAAACAACACCCATCGATATGACATCTTTTTTTGGGAGTGGTTTTTCCACAGTTTTTGTCAAGTATACGGTTTTTGCGTTGTTCTCTGTGTTCGTGATATTTGGTTTGATGCGTCAAATTGGCGGATATTTTCAGAACAACGTAAATGTAAGAAGGAGTAAATTGGTTCTCATATTGTTCTTTGTGTACAGTATCTTTTTGATGCTGATTCATTGGAAGGAAATCAGGAATTTTCATTTGCTTGCGGCTTTTCCCGCTGCCATTTTTTTGGCCAGTTTTTTCTCGGGGGAACGGATTCCTTGGTGGAAAGAAATCTTGAATTACATGTTACTGGGCAGTTTGATTTATTCTCTGTATTCGCCTGCCCTTGTGATGTAGTGTTTAAGACCCAATTTTTGTAATAAACGGGTATTTTTCCAACACAACACGTACATCAGAGTAGGTTGATTCCCAAAGTACTTTTTGTTCCGGACTGTTGGGAATGTACCAGGAAGAATCGAGTTTTACTTGTTCATGAATTTTGTGAAGTGCGAATCCAACCCTTTCTAAATCTTGATAATGAAATAGGTATTGGTTTGTACAGAACCTTTGGTATCGTTCTATGAATGCGTTGATTTGATTATGCCCCATTAATTCGAGCGCCTCATGGTAGGTTTCTTGCTCTGATTCTAGGATTTGGTAAAAAAGTTCTAATTTTTCTAAATTATTATTTATTAAGTAACTATCTATCATTATTTCAATGATAACATGAAGTGAAAACCAAAAACGAGGGATGTTAAATTTTGAACAAGCTGATTGCCAATTGTTGCGTTGCAATTGGTAGATTTCTTGGAAAACGAGTGATTGGTGAAACTCTTTGTCGCGCTGTACATGTTGCATGCAACCATTGAAAAAATCATGAAGTTTGGGGTTTGACTTTTCCTGATGGGGTGCTGTCAATTTCTGAAATTGGTCAAACTGAAACTTGGATTGATTCGGGGTGAAATTCCTGAGAATATCTGGAGCAATAAGTGCAGCGTTGAATGCTTTTTTGTTCGGTTGATAGTCGACAAAAAAATGGCTAAAAAAATTCATGGATTCATGGGCGAACTTACAACCCTTTTCATAGAATTTTGTTTATTGATGTATGAGAGCGAAGAATTTGATTTTGGTTGTAGTCGTTTACCTTTTTATTGGTGGTTTGACGGCCTGCAACGGGATCGATACGGGAAAAGATGTGACTTTGAGAAGGAAAAATACGATTGCAATGGACTATAAAGTAAATAAAACAGAGGCCGAATGGTTGGCATTATTGGGAGAGAGCGCCTTTCAGGTGTTGAGAAAAAAGGGTACGGAACGTCCTTTTAGCAGTGAATATGAAACCTTATGGGATTCTGGGGTTTACGTATGTAAAGGTTGTGGAGAGGAATTATTTTCAAGTGCCACGAAATTTGATGCGGGCTGTGGATGGCCCAGTTTTTATCAATCCATAGATAAAACCAAGGTGAAAGAGATTTTAGACAATTCCCATGGGATGACTCGCGTAGAGGTTGTTTGTAGCAGTTGCGGTGGACATTTGGGACATGTATTTAACGATGGATTCAATCAGCCCACGGGTTTGAGATATTGCATAAATGGTTTGAGTTTAGGCTTCGTCAAGAAGCAATAAGCCGCGTAATATTTGTAACTTGCTACCTTTTATTATGCAAAAAGGTAAGTTGTTTTTATTGGATGGAATGGCTCTGATTTACAGGGCATTTTTTGCGTTTATTCAAAATCCGCGCATCACGAGTACGGGTTTGAATGCCAGTGCGATGATGGGTTTCACCAATACGTTATTGGAAATATTGAGAAAGCAACAGCCCACCCACATTGCGGTTGTGTTTGATACATCGGCTCCTACACAAAGACATATCAAATTCGAAGCTTATAAAGCACAGCGTGAGGAAATGCCTGAAGATTTGAGAAAGAGCATTCCCTACATATTCAGAATAATTGAGGGTTTCAATATTCCGGTAATTACAATGGATGGGTATGAGGCGGATGACATTATCGGAACTTTGGCTTGGAAAGCGGGAGATTTGGGGTTTGATGTTTATATGATGACACCTGACAAAGATTTTGGCCAGCTCGTGCGCGAAAACGTAAAAATTTATAAACCAGGTAGAATGGGGAATGGGGATGAAATTTTGGGTGTAGCTGAAATTCTGAAACGTTGGGAAATTGACAATCCTCAGCAGGTTATCGATATTTTGGGTTTGTGGGGGGATGCATCGGACAATATTCCAGGGGTGCCCGGTGTGGGGGAGAAAACGGCCAAGAAATTGATTCAAGAATTTGGCAGTATGGAGGCGATTCTGGAAAATACCGACAAGTTGAAAGGCAAACTGCAGGAGAATATGCGATTGCATGAGGAGCAAGCAAAAATTAGCAAATGGTTGGCTACAATTGACACGCAAGTGCCTATAGAATTGGATATCAAGGGATTGGAGATGGAGCCTGTGAACGAGCCTGTATTGAGGGAAGTCTTTGAAGAATTGGAATTTAGGACGTTGATGAGAAGGGTACTCGGTGAGTCGGGTTCGGATGCCAATTCTGGAGCAAATGCTGCCAACTCGGGCGCTGAAAGTGTACCTGCCGCCAATTTGGGTACGGATTTATTTGGCAATCCGATGCGGGCATCGGCACCGAAGAAAGTCAAACCTACGAACCCGAATCAAACTTCTTTGTTTGGAGCTGAAACAGCCTTGCCATCGGATGAAATTTCGGAAAACGATGCGGAGTTAGAAGAAGAAATTACGTATAAAACGATTGTAGATGTTTCGCACAACTATCGAATTGCGAATTCTGAAGATTCCATTGCTGAATTACTGAATGAATTAGAGAATTCAGAGGCTTTTTGCTTTGATACGGAGACAACAGATGTAGAATCTTTACATGCATCTTTGGTTGGACTGTCATTTTCTACCGCTTCGCATACTGGCTGGTACGTTCCCGTTCCCGAGGACCGTTTGGAAGCGATGTCGTTGCTGGAACAGTTTAGGTCGATCTTGGGTTCATCGAAATTGAAAATCGCACAAAACATCAAATACGATATTTCTGTGATGGAGAATTACGGAGTATCTGTTGCCTTGCCCATGTTTGATACGATGCTTGCCCATTATCTGTTAGAGCCGGATCAGCGACACAATATGCAATTGTTGAGTGAAAAATATTTGCAGTATTCGCCGATTCCAATCGAAACCTTGATAGGCAAAAAAGGAAAAGGACAGGGTAGCATGAAAGATGTTGAATTGGAGGCGATTGCCGAGTATGCTACTGAGGATGCAGACATTACCTATCAGTTGTATGAAGTGTTAAAGCCCGCATTGGAAGAAAAGGGTCTGTTGGGGTTGCTCATGGATGTGGAGATGCCATTGGTATTGGTTCTTGAGGCTATGGAGAGGCAAGGTGTGAAAGTGGATATTGATTTCTTGAAGGAGTATAGCAATCAATTGTTAGGTCAGGTAAGAACGGTTCAGGCCGCCATTTTTTCTGATGCGGGGGGCGTGTTTAACATCGCATCGGCGCAGCAAGTGGGAAAAATATTGTTTGAGCAATTGAAGTTGTCGGACAAACCCAAGAAAACCAAAACAGGACAGTATCAAACCGATGAGGAGACATTGAATTCGTTGTTGGGCAAGCACCCTATCGTGCAGAACATTTTAGATTTTAGGGCATTGCAGAAATTGAAAAGCACTTATGTTGATGCCTTGCCTTTGTTGGTTGATGCCAATACGGGTCGGGTTCATACGCATTTTAACCAAGCGGTTGCCGCAACTGGCAGATTGAGTAGTCAGAACCCCAATTTGCAGAACATTCCGATTCGCACGGAGTTGGGCAGGGAAATTCGGAAGGCATTTGTTTCAAAAGGTGCTGATACTACCTTGTTGAGTTTGGATTATTCGCAAATCGAATTGCGTATTATTGCTCACATGAGTGGAGATCCTGGCATGCAGGAAGCTTTTCAGCAGGGGATTGATATTCACACAGCAACAGCGGCGAAAGTTTGGGGTGTTGCGATTGACGATGTAGATAAGGAAATGCGTAGGAAGGCGAAAACGGTGAACTTTGGAATCATTTATGGTATTTCAGCGTTTGGGTTGAGTCAGCGTGTGGGTATTAGTAGAGGTGAGGCGAAAGAAATCATCGAAAATTATTTCAAGCAGTTCGGGGGCATTAAGCGTTACATGGACGAAACGGTGAATAAGGCCAGAGAAAATGGCTATGTTGAGACCATACTGGGACGCCGTAGATACATGAGAGATATCAATTCAGCAAACGCGGTAATGCGCGGTTTTGCTGAGCGAAATGCAATTAACGCTCCGATTCAGGGAAGTGCAGCAGATATGATTAAGGTGGCGATGATTCATATTCACAATTGGCTAAACGAGGAGAAATTGAAGACGCGGATGATTTTGCAAGTGCATGATGAATTGCTCTTTGATGTTCCCAACGATGAATTGGCATTGGTTGAACCGAAAATCAAGTATTTGATGGAACATTCAATGCCGTTGAGTATTCCAGTGGTGGTTGAATCCGGTACCGGAAACAATTGGTTAGAAGCGCATTAAACGGAGTTAATTATAGAACTTCCAGTTTAGGCCGAATCGAATTCTGTAGGGTTGGATGGGGTAACCGGCGATGTATTGGTAATGGGTATTGAAACCTGGAATGACGAAGATTTCGTTGATATGCTCTGCTTTGAGAAAGATATCGATGGTCTGTACCTTGGCCACTGCATACAAATCCAATTCAAAATAATTGCCGAGATTGGTCAGGTTGCTATGAATCACAAATGATCCTGCGTCTGGTCTGTATGTGGTATTTTGGAATGTTGACGTGTATTGGATGTTTGTACCCAACGTCAGAATCATCGCATTTTTGAAAGCCGGCATTTTGTATTCGAGCGTGGTCGTGGTTCTTAAAAGGGGCTGCCCCATATTGAAAATTGTAGGCAATGAAGAATTGAACTTTTTGATATTCGCAGTTTGGACCATGTATAATCGTTTCCCTCGCATCATTAAATTCAGTTCCAGTTGCTTGTAGGGTTGAGATTGAAATTGTGTAAATGGAAGGGAGTCAATGGATAATATGGGATGGGTCCAACAGCCATTCCGAATAACAGCAAACAGGCTTAACATCCTTTTTCGGGAAGAGTCTGGTTCATTGATAAAATTCACTCTACCTGCCATGTGCTTGTCGCCCGTGAGTTCAAATTTGTTGTTATAAATGAAATGGTTTGAATAAAAATTTTGTTGGAAGAATGAGGCGGGCCTCGTTTGGCTTTGGGCCTCTACTGTGAAGTGTAGATATTTAATGCCGTTGCCGTTGTTTTGAAAAGATTTATGAAAAAGGAAGAAACTACCGAATAGGTTGTGCGAATTTTTTGCATAGCCAGCATACATGTACGAAGCACTAAACTCCAGTGATGGCGAAAAGCGGAACAATGCAAGTGAACCATCCAATTGAACTCCTGCAGATTGATATTTTAGTGATTTTTGATTTTGGGTAAAGCGCAACAAATTTGATTGATAGGTTGCGGCTTGATACAAATGTTGGGCATGGAATTGAGAATTACCCAATGTGTTTGAGTTTTTGATTCCGATTGCCTGCGTAATCATTTGCCAAACGTTGCTATCATTCGTTTTTAACGCGTTCTCAAAATACCGTTTGCCATAAAAAGATGTATCACGCTTACTGTCTTTATACTGATAGGCTGTTTTTTCCCACGACACCGCTTGGGTGAGATAAAATCTCCTACTGATCTGATACTGCTGGTGTAATTGGTGATTGTGGTTTGACAACAGAGATTTTGCTGTGGTTAAACGCGGGTTGTAATTGCCCAGCGGACGGATTTGAAACTTGCTAGAATCAACAGGAATAAAGAAATCTGTTTCCGATGCCAATCCCCCATTTTCTTGTCGGTGCCCCCGCTCCCAACCCAAATAAACCACCTGTTTATATTTGCCATTTTTGGAAATAGACAGTTGGTTGACATGGATATTTCTATGGGTATTATTTTGTAACGAGCCTACATATTGTTCTTGGTTGGTAACACTATTGTAATCAATTGTAATATTGGAGCGAGCTCCGAAATTCTGGGTATGTAGTGCATTCACAGCGATCGTTTTGCCCGGCCCTTGGAGATATTTAAATTTGGTAAAAGGCGCAAAGGCGCGATGCAAACGCAAATATGGGTTATTGTCGAATGGTGTAAACCCAATTTGCATCGGGTTAAATAGGTAAATCGCATTAAAATTGAAAAAACCTCGACCCATTTTGGAGAAATTGCTTGCATTTTCGAATCCCATATAGGTAGGACTGCTGGGTTCACCGAGATTGAATTGCTGTATATTGGGACGGTAATTATTGACATCTACCACCGTTGAATCCATTTGCGCTGTAGAATAGAGCAAAGTGTCTCGTTTGTTTTTCGAGGGTGAAGGTTGATAATAAGGTCTATGGACTCCAAAAAAATCAAAAGCCA
>CAZZKP010000074.1:0-9829 GCA_964654675.1 uncultured Bifidobacterium sp.
GTTTTGAGATTTGCCTGTAGCCGGTGCCGAAAAACAAAAAACCGGCTCCGGCAATTGCGCAAACAACACCCCTGCCACACTTGGCTCTGGATTCATTTGCACCGGACTGTTCTCGTCCGAGAATCCCGAATCCCCTGCCATTGCCCCCTGCAAATTTGCCGCAGCCAAATCCCATTTTACCACCGCACCATCTCCGCCAGCACTGACGATAACCGAACTCCCACGCAGAGGCAAAAGCACATAAACCCCTTGTTTATGTCCTTCCAATTGCGTATATTCTTTTACCGTTATCTTTGCGCCCATGCCAATAGATTTATCCTGGACCTGCGATTCCGGCGCGCAGCTTTCCCGCTGGCAAATCACCGAATCCCGTGACCAATTGGCACAAATGTACAACCAAATTTGGGGCGATGCATTTGACATTCAGACCTATGAAGCAGGCTCAAAACATAAGCTCTCGGCCCGTAATCTCATTGCCACCCAATTTCCGAATCACACCCTCCAATTTTCAGCGCACGGCAAACCCCTGCTTTCACCAGCCACCGCCCAGATCAACCACAGCCATGCCGGTGATTACAGCGTCTTTATCCATCACCAAAGTCAATCCGTTGGGGTGGACATCGAGCAGATCAGACCGCAATTGCGTCGCATTTACCAGAGATTTTGCAACGACTACGAACTCAACTGGCTGGGCGAAAACCCCTCGTTAGACGCATTGCTCCTCGTCTGGTGCGCCAAAGAGGCCCTGTATAAGGCGATCGGACAAAAAGGCACCGATTTTAGAATTCATTTACAGATTGAACCCATCGCATTACATCCCGAGATCTCTCTTGCCAATTCCCCCGAAAGCCCAAGCAATTCAGTGAGCGAAATACACAATCACGCAACAGACATCGCCCCATTGGATACCCAAGGAATCATCCACGCCGAAATCCATCTGCCTGGATATGAACAAAAAATTCAACTGCCTTACTTGCGATGGGACGATTACGCCTGTGTTTGGGCCGTTTTATGAACAAAAAATCAATCCGTCGTTTTTAGCGAGAAGGTAAACACCGACCCCGCACCTTCGGTACTCAAAACATCAATGGTTTCTCCATGCGCTTCCACGATGTGCTTACAGATACTCAAGCCCAAGCCACTGCCCCCGGTTGCCCTATTTCGATGCTTATCGACCCTAAAAAACCGTTCAAAAACCCTATTTTGATGCTCCGTTGGAATCCCAATTCCGTTGTCGGCCACCTCAATCATCATCCGCTCGCCGATGTTAGAAAGCCTGAACCGTGTAGTGCCCCCCTCAACCCCATATCGTATACTATTGAAACCCAAATTGGTTAGCACTTGCGCCAAACGATCCCTATCGCCCATCACCATTTTGCCCTCGCCTTGGGCATGTACTTGAATCGAAATATTCTTCTCTTGCGCCTGCAATTCCAATGATTCCGCAACCTCATTAACCAAACTCAACATGTCAAACGCCTGGATATTTAACACCAAAAATCCACTTTCATACTTTGTGATCGTGTCCAGATCACTCACAATCTGACCCAATCTGCTGGCATTTTTGTTGGCCCGTTTGAGAAACTTTTCTCGCATCTCTTCATCCATATCTGGCTCATCCAATACCGAATCGATATAGCCTTGAATAGAGAAAATGGGCGTTTTCAACTCGTGTGCCACGTTGCCAATGTAGTCCCTTCGATAATTCTCTAAGCGCTGCAACTGCAGCAACTCCTCTTTCCGCGTTTCAAACAAGGCCCTCAACGCCTCTTTCATATCCTTTGGATTGCTGTGCTTGGTCTCCAGGTTCTCCATTTTCTCTTCCGCAATCAAGGCTTGGATACTGCGCAGCAACCTCCTTTCGCGCAAAAACCAAAGCAAACTCACCACCGCCGTTGCCATCACCATAAACAGCAAGACAATCAGGAGTAGATCGGAATTGAGCAAAATCAAAATTACCCTCATTATCGTTGCAAGATACACAAACGGAGGTTTACAAGTTGTGAAAATCGCATCACTTTTCTGTGGTATTTTTGTGTTTTATGCATTGGCCCGACCAAAACACCTCGCAAGAACTTCCTCCTTATTTGGACAAACTCAACCCAGCACAGAAGGAAGCAGCCATGCAAACGGATGGGCCTGTCATGATCATCGCCGGTGCCGGATCTGGCAAAACGAGAGTATTGACATTTAGAATGGCCTATCTGCTCCACAAAGGCGCCGAACCTTTCAACATTTTGGCACTCACGTTCACCAACAAAGCGGCCAAAGAGATGCGCAATCGTATCGAACAAGTCGCCGGCCCCCAAGCCAGAAATCTCTGGATGGGTACATTTCACTCGGTATTTGCGAGAATCCTTAGACAGGAATCAGACCGGATGGGATACCCCGCCAATTTCACCATCTACGATAGCGAAGACAGCAAAAATTTGCTCAAAGGCATCATCAAAGAGATGAACTTGGATGACAAAATGTACAAGCCAAATATGGTCCTAGGTAGGATTAGCATGGCAAAAAACAACCTCATCGAAGCCAAAAATTATTTCGACAATGTAGATCTCATGAACCAAGACAAAGCCGCAAACCGGGCCAAGTTTTCGGAGATTTTTATGGAATACACCAACCGATGCTTCAAGGCAGGCGCGATGGACTTCGACGATATCCTTTTGAACACCTACAAACTGCTCAACAATCATTTGGACATATGCAATAAATGGCAGCACAAGTTCAAATACATTATGGTGGATGAGTATCAAGACACCAACCAGGTGCAGTATATGATTACGAAGAAATTGGCAGCGGTCCATCAAAATATTTGTGTCGTGGGCGACGATGCGCAGAGTATTTACGCGTTTCGAGGGGCCAACATCCAAAACATACTCAATTACGAGAGAGACTATCCCGACGTAAAAACTTATAAACTCGAACAGAATTACCGATCTACCCAAAACATCGTCAATGCAGCGAGTTCGGTGATCAAAAACAACCAAAAACAACTCGAAAAAAATGTTTGGACCGCCAATGACATAGGTGAGAAAATCAAAGTCGTGCGAAACTCCACCGAAGGCGAAGAAGCCCGCAGGGTTGCAGATGCCATTTTCGACGACAAAAATCAACTGCATTTACCCAACAAAGCCTTCGCCATCCTTTATCGGACCAACAGCCAAAGTCGCGCCTTCGAGGAAAGTTTGCGCCGACAGGGCATAGATTACCGCATTTATGGTGGAATGAGCTTTTACCAACGCAAGGAAGTCAAGGATCTTATTAGTTACCTGCGATTGGTGATCAATCCATCCGACGAAGAAGCCCTAAAACGCGTCATCAATTACCCCGCCCGAGGCATCGGCGATACCACCGTAAATCGAATCATCGTAAAATCATCAGAATTGGGTGTCCCGCTGTGGGATGTTGTAAAATCAGCGAACAGCCTCCCCGAATTGGGCGCAAGTGCCGGAAAGGTCGACAATTTCGCCACGATGATCAAAAGCTTTCAAACGATGCTCGAGACGCACAACGCCTACGACTTGGCAATGCATGTGGCCAAGCAAACAGGGCTGTTGAAGTTGCTGTACGACGACAAATCGGTGGAAGGTGTTTCGCGGTATGAGAACATCACGGAATTATTAAACGGGATTCAACAATTTGTTGAAGACGATGAAAGCGAAAAAGAAAAGAACTTGGCCATTTTTTTGGAAGATGTTGCATTGTATACAGACGACCAAAAAGACAAAGATCCAGACAGAGACTGCGTTTCCTTGATGACAATTCACGCCAGCAAAGGCTTAGAATACCCCGTTGTCTTCATCGTAGGTATCGAAGAAAATCTATTCCCAAGTCAGTTATCATTGCATTCTCGGGCAGACCTCGAAGAGGAACGTAGATTGTTTTATGTCGCCATCACCCGCGCAGAAACCAAGTGCTACATGACTTTTGCTACATCGAGATTCAAATATGGTAGCCTGGTCCCTTGCGAACCCAGTCGGTTTCTCCAAGAAATTGACCCACAGTATCTCGACATGAGCACGGCATCCATGAAATCATCGTCTCCATTTGGCAGCAACATTGGATCTGGTGCAGGGAATGGAGGCTACATGGGAAGCCAATATGCCAGTAAAAAAGTTGAAGACAAGCCAACAAAAACGGCAAAATTGTTCAACGTAAGCAAGCCTGCCACACCTCCAGTGCCACCCATCGACCCAAATTTTGTGGAAGGTGATATCAGCGGTTTGAAAGTGGGCGACAAAGTGCAGCACCAGCGGTTCGGATTTGGTCAGGTCGTGAGTATTGAAGGCGATGCATCTAACGCAAAAGCCATTGTTCAATTTGACCAAATGGGGCAAAAAACACTCGTATTGAAATTTGCCAAAATGCGGATTTTGTAGACCCATGAAAAACGCCTCTTTTCCCATGATTGAACCCCGATATCAAACTATCGCTTGAGATAAATATTGGCCGTCACCCGTTGATGAACCCCATCGTAGTAATCGAAGACAATAAAATAGACCCCTTCGGGTAGCAGTCCGCCATTGCAGCCATGAGCCTCGCACCGTCCCGTCCAAGATCTTGGATTCTTCGCATTGGCGGAAAACACCACCTGACCCCATCGGTTAAAAATGGTCCATTCCGCGTTAGGAAATGCCCACAATCCAGCCAAATCTAGGGAGTCGTTTACGCCGTCACCATTGGGTGAAATTCCCTCGGGAATAAAAATATCCTTCATTGGCCGAACCCATAGGTCTTTACAAATTGTGTCTTCACAGCCAAACGCATCCTTTACCACCAGGCAAATCCTGTAGCTGATTCCTTGGTATGATTTCAAATAACTGTGGGATGGAGATGTGGATGAAGACACCGAGAAATCACCAAAATCCCAATGATACCCTTTGCCGCCAGTAGATTTATCAATGAATTGATAGACAGGAAATGCAGAGGAATCAATGGCAAAATCCGCTTTCACCCAATGACCATCCACTTCCAACAAAAACACCGAATCGCAGCCCTGCCACGTTTGTAACGTATCGCGCAATTTGAAGGGCAATGCGTACTTCTTACCCCGATAACTCAAAGAGTCTACATTACAGAATACGAGCTGACTCAGTTCTGTCACGGGCAAGTTCACAATCAACTTTGTTACCACGATGGAATCGCAGAACTTACTACTCCATAAAGTATCGGTATACAAACCCGTTTTGGCATACCCATGACCACCCACCCAAACTGTATCGCCCAAACAAATCGAAAAGGACTGATAAATACTATCGAACGAAACCCGCAAACGCAAAGAAGTAATGGAGTCGCAACCCAAATAGTTAAGCAGAGTATCGCGATAAACGCCGGTAGAACGAAACGCACGGCCCCACATCACAACGCTATCACCCAAGCAAATGTTGGCTACAGTATCAACGAAACTGCGGGATAGCACCTTCAAATGGTAGGTCACGATGGAATCACAACCGAAATAGGTTTTCAACGAGTCGATGTATTTACCCGTTTGGAACGATCGTTTGCCGTTATGAAAAAAGGTATCTGCCTGGCAAATGGAAAGATTGATTACACTGTCGAAGGAGTTTTTGACCTCAAAATTCTTGGTCTTGAAAGTGCCGGTGCAGAACGGGGAGACGAAAACGTAAAGACGATAATTCGTATTGGGCGTGAGCGTGCTCAGCGTATCGGAGAATTTATTCTTTCCTGTCACTGAACGAACCAACTCGTTTTTTAGGGGCTTTCTCCACTCAAAAGTATAGGTGAGACTGCTATCTGGCTTGATGATTTTCGCCCACAATGGATCGCCACAACTCCTGTAACTACTGGTTTCAAGTCGAATCTTGTTCCCACAAGGCGTCCCACAATCCACCGCCGCGGCAAAACTGTCGCCCGAGACATATATCATATGGGCATCGTAATTATAAACCACGTCGTACACCCTACAATTTCTTGTGTTGTCGGAAATCACCTGAATCACTTTCACCGCATTGAATTTGGAACCATCAAATTGATACACGTAAACCCGGCCACTATCGGCCCCCAAATACAAATAATTGCAGGAATCCACTGCGATACCGCTGTTGTGAACGACGGGCAAATGGGAGATAGAATCTACGGCCAAACGACTTCCATCTTTCTTATCAAACGCTGCAAAATGTTTTCCATCAAAAACATACAAATAGCGATCATACACGGCCAGCGCATTGAATCGATTGTGGATGTACCACTTACTGTAGATCGTTTTTGGTCCGCGATTGGAAATCACAACGGAATTTGAATACTCCCAAAACGAGGTAAATCCCCACTTCTTTTCCCATAGCGTTTTTGTAAAATCTTCATCGATGCGAACCAACTTATTGGAATAATTGTATTTCCCGTTGGTAGAATCCATACCCTGTGTCAGAAGCGCAAAACTGTTTCCAAAATCATCTATCGCAGAATGGACGTAATCTCTTCCAAGTTCGCGGATTACGGTTCCAGTTCCTACCGTTGAATCTTTTGTAACGCAAACTTCCCTCGCGACAGGCCAAGAATCAACAACATTATATACCGCGGTATTTTTCTTGTGTGCTCCGCAATAAAATGCCACACTTTTCAATTTCGTCACAAAATTGATATCGAAAAACTCCTTGCTCGGCTCTGGCTCAATGGGCTTTGACCAGTAGTGGTCATTTTCACCGTCTGTGGTAATTCGCCAATACGCCGGCGGACCCGAACCTGCCATGCAGTAAATCTTTCCAGTACAGCGATCCACCCGAATGGTTCCAAAGGGACCGGAATTGAATCGCAAATAGACATTCATTGGGGTACCAACAACAGTCCACAACAGGGTCCCATCCGGGGAATATTTACATACTTTCTGTCGCCACCCAAGCCCAGCCCCATAGAAATAGACATTTCCAAACGCGTCGTAATCCGAATTGACGATGTGCTCATTCACCATGCGTGGGAAATAAAAGTTATTCGCTTGAATGGTCACAAAAGGATCGATCTCAAAACCCTTTTGGATGCAGACCAACCTGTCTGCGGCAGAAATTGAATCGTGAAATTGAAATCCCAAAACAGAACCATTGACATGATACTTCGCCCCCAGCAATTTGCCACGGGAATCAATCAACTGCAATCCGGTTTCTTGCAATTCGAAATCATCCGCCTTTACGATCAGCTGATTTTCCACAGACGCATCCATGCTTGCTACATGGCCCCGGTATCTCCATTGTATTTGGGTGGGATCGCCGCCGGGATGAACAATAAAACTATATTTCAACCCCTTCCCTTTTTCTGCCAACGCAAAAACCAAGTCGATATGGTCGTAATAGTTCTTGAATGTCACCTTCTTGTATCCGTACGATCTAAACCGAGGCTCCAAATAGGAAAAATAATGACCGGATTTTGATTCAACCAACACATCAAATTGCTTGTTATGATGCAAAAACTCTTGAAATAGCAGAGAGGCATCCAATTCTATGAAAGAGTGTTCTTCTTCGCCATCATCCTCATACGAATCCCCATCGCGAACTGCATACGCTTCCGGTTCATCCTTCGTTCCTTTTTTATCGTGAACCGATTGACTCACATAAGCAATCCCGTCTGCAGTAATCAGGTAATCGGCAAGTCCTTCTTCCAAGGTGAATCGAACGGCAGGGATCGATTGATACAATCCGTTGATTTGACCCTTATTCTCAATAAAATAATGCGTTTGAAACACATCGTGCTTAACAAAATTCTGTTGGGCCGATGCTACACTTGCGATACAAAAAAGGCCAAAAACCCGTGTTTTGTTCAAGACCCATGTATACAAGCTCACCTGTTTCATTCAAGATAAAAAAATCAAATATACAAACTACATTTTTCAATATGGATCTTCCATGATTTAGAAATCCCAAATCATTGGTAATTACAGACCTTTTCATTATCTTTGCACCCCGTTTTGAATAAACCGGGATAAAAAAATACACAATAAAGACATGGCAACCAAAATTAGATTGCAAAGACACGGCAGAAAGAAACGAGCTTTCTTTCACATTGTGGTAGCGGATTCGCGTTCACCAAGGGATGGTAAATTCATCGAGAAACTCGGTAGTTACAACCCCATCACCAATCCAGCTACAATCGTATTAAACGTAGACCGCGCAGCCCAGTGGCTGATCGACGGTGCTCAACCAACCGACACTGCAGCTGCTATTTTAAGCTACAAAGGTGCTTCTATGAAGAAACACTTGCAGGTAGGTGTAAATAAGGGTGCGATCACGCAAGAAGAAGCTGACAAGCGCTTCGCCGCTTGGTTGGAAGAAAAAGCCGCTCGCATCGAAGCGAAGAAATCCAACTTGTCGTCCGCTGCTCAGAAATTGAAGGCAGAAGGATTGGCTCAAGAATCAAAACGCAGAGCTGCTGTTGAAGCAAAAATTGCTGCGAAAGTTGCAGAAGCTGAAGCTGCTGCCAACCCTGTAGAAGAAACTGAAGAAGTAGCCGCTGATGAAGCCGTTGCTGAAGAAGTTGTTGCTACTGAAGAGGCACCTGCCGTTGAAGAAGCGCCTGCTGCTGAAGAAGCACCTGCTGCTGAAGAGGCACCTGCCGTTGAAGAAGCACCTGCTGCCGACGAAGCACCTGCCGCTGAATAATCCCTGACCATGAGTGTTCTACCCCCGCCCCTCACTTTGGTCGGAAAGATACACGCCAAACATGGTTACGACGGAAGGTTATCCATCGAGTGCTTCGCCACATCAAACAAAGTCATTTCCAAAGGGAACTACCTATTTGTCATTATTGACGGAAAAGGGGTTCCCTTTTGTATTACGGATGTCAACAAAACCCAGGAGTTAATCAAACTCAAAGGCATCGACACCGAGGAAAAAGCCAAAGTCCTCATCGGATTGTCGTTTGGCATCCCCAGCAGCAAAAAAATGTCAGTTATCCCCCAAGACAACGCACTCATTGGTTTTAAGATTACCGATGAAACATCCGGATTTCAAGGAACCATCACACAGGTAGAAACCCTACCACAGGGCATGATGTTCACCGTGGTTGGAGAAGACAAAACCAATCCCGTTCTAATTCCCCTTGTTGAAGCTTGGATCACACGCATCGAGGACCAAGACCAACACATCATCATGTCGCTCCCCATTGGGTTGGTAGACCTGAACAAGCCAGACAGCGACTTGTTTAAATTAAACTTGAATTAAATTTCTTCATCGCCCAGTAAGTCTGGACGCAATCGCATGGTACGCTCTAACGCCTGCTCATGCTTCCACTGAGCAATTTTGGGATGGTTACCCGTTGTAAGTACATCGGGTACGCGAATTCCTTGAAATACTTCCGGACGGGTATATAGCGGCGGAGCCAACAAATCGTCCTGAAACGAATCGCTCAAAGCACTTTCTTCATCGCCCAAAACACCAGGCAGCAGTCGAATAACGGAGTCCACAACCGCTGCGGCTGCAATTTCTCCCCCACTCAAAACAAAATCGCCCAAGGAAATCTCCATGGTCACGTACAAATCGCGCACGCGATGATCAATGCCCTTATAGTGTCCACAAATCAACATCAAATTCTCTCCGAGGCTCAATTGGTTGGCCAAACTTTGCTTTAGTGGAATGCCATCGGGCGTGAGATAAATGATTTGATCGTACTGTCTTTCGGATTTCAACTTTTCAATGACGATGCTCAAGGGCTCAGGCATCAACACCATCCCAGCACCACCGCCGAATGGCGTATCATCGATTTGCTTGTATTTCCCCAATCCGTAATCGTGCAAATTGTGCAAGTGAATTTCCGCCAAACCTTTGTCGCACCCCCGCTTGGGAATGCTGTAACCCAACAAACCCTCCAACAAACCCGGAACTGC
>CAZZKP010000075.1:0-9820 GCA_964654675.1 uncultured Bifidobacterium sp.
GCAATTGATGTTCGATGCGACTGTGCTCTTTACAAATCCATTCTTCGGGCAGGGACTGACCAACGGCAGGAAAAGTGCAAATCAGCATAATCAAACAAATTAATCCACCTCGCATAATACAAAGTTCCACCATCCGCCATGGCTTTCCAAATGGAAAGATACAAAATGGAAAATACACAAGTGATGCACAATAGAAAGTTACACAGTTTAACTCGCCTACCTTTGTTTTATGAAGTTCAAATGGCTGCCCCTTTTCTTGATCATTTTGTTGGGTTGCATTTGGGGAAGTTCCTTCATGCTAATCAAAAGGGGCTTAGCCGTTTTCACCCCGATTCAAGTCGCCGGTCTCAGACTTTTTTTGGCAGGAGTATTTCTAACGCCTTGGGTTTATCGGTATTCCTGGGGATCAAAATCCATGGTTTTGGACGAAGCTACGGGACAAAAAGTGAAGTTATTGCAACCCAAAGATTATTACTATCTCTTCATGACGGGCCTTTTGGGCAATGCAATTCCAGCCTTTCTCTTTAGCACAGCAGGCAAGTTGATTCCCAGTGGACTGAGTGGCATTCTAAATGCGTTTACGCCGATGTTCACCTTGATTGTTGGAGCGATATTGTTCAAAAGCGCCTTGTCAAAAAATGGCTTCCTCGGTGTTTTGGTTGGTTTGATTGGCGCTGTTTTTTTGCTCGGTCCCTCCATCCTGGGTCAAGAAGGAATGGAAATCAATTTATCGGGCGCTTTGATGGCTTTGAGCGCTGCTGTCCTTTATGGATACAACATCAATTTGATAAAAATCAAACTCGCCAACATTCCTCCAATGGCGAAAACGGCTTATCCATTTGTTTTCATGGGTATCCTGTATTCTTTTGTGCTTTGGCAAACGGGCGCGTTGGAGAATTATCAGTTACACAACGGGATGACTGCGGGTAATTTTTTGCCAGACAATCAATTTGCCCTTTTATGCATCTGCATTTTGGGTGTCCTTGGTTCTGCCTTGTCGATGATCATGTTTAACTACCTCATCGAACACACGACCGCCGTAGTAGCATCAACCAACACTTTCGTCATTCCCATCGTGGCTGTTGCATGGGGATTGTTTGACCAAGAACCCATCCATTGGAATATGATCGTTGGATTATTGTTGTCCTTGGTTGGGGTTTATCTGGTGATGAAAAAAGAAAGTTGATTCCCCATTACCTTTGTATGACTTATTCCATGAATATCCAACAAATACTATCTGATTTGGGCATTGGCAGTAGATTGTCGCCCGCAAGCACTGGTTTAAATTCAATCCATGTGACCCAGCCCCACACCAGACAAATCACCTCTCCCGTGGATGCAAAACCAATCACCACGGTTGAGTTCTCCGATATGAAGGCATACAATGAGGTGGTGGAAACCGCCGAGGCGGCGTTCGCCGTTTGGCGTCATTTCCCCGCGCCAAAGCGCGGGGAAATTGTACGCCAAATCGGCGACGCCCTCCGTGTAAACAAAGCAAATCTCGGTGCCCTTGTGAGTTATGAAATGGGAAAAAGCCTCCAAGAAGGCCTCGGCGAAGTCCAAGAAATGATTGATATCTGCGACTTTGCCGTTGGACTCAGTCGTCAACTCCATGGTCTTACCATGCACTCGGAACGACCCAATCATAGGATGTACGAACAATGGCATCCCCTCGGCATCGTTGGCATCATCAGTGCATTCAATTTTCCCGTTGCCGTTTGGTCTTGGAATGCCATGCTCGCCGCAATTTGTGGGAACGTCTGCATCTGGAAACCCTCCGAAAAAACTCCAGCCAGTGGCGCAGCAGTGCAAAATATCCTCCAATCTGTACTCAAAGCAAACAACCTACCCGAAGGGATTTTCTGCCTCATTCAAGGCGATAAAGAAATTGGTGAAGCCCTCAGCCACGATGAGCGAATTCCCCTCATAAGCGCCACAGGTAGCACCCGAATGGGGAAACGCGTCGCCGAAGTCGTTGGAAAACGCCTCGGAAAATCCATCCTAGAACTCGGTGGTAATAACGCCATCATCCTCACTCCAGAAGCCAATCTAGAAATGGCCATGGTGGCCACCGTTTTTGGTGCAGTAGGGACAGCCGGACAACGTTGTACAACCACAAGACGACTTATCATTCACAGCAGCATCTATCAATCCGTTAAAGAAAAATTGATTCGCGCCTATGGCCAACTGCGCATCGGAAATCCCCTCGATGAAAACAATCATGTGGGGCCTCTCATCGACAAAGAGGCCGTAAACGCCTATTTAGCATCCATCGAAAAGTTAAAATCAGAAGGAGGCAAAGTACTTTACGGCGCAGAAGTGCTATCTGGAGACCAATATTCAAGCGGTTGCTACGTAAAACCAACCCTTTGCGAAGCCCAAAATCACTTCGAAATTGTCCAACACGAAACCTTCGCTCCCATCCTTTATTTGATGCAGTACGATACCTTAGACGAAGCAATTGCGTTGCAAAATGGGGTACGACAAGGACTGTCGAGTGCGATATTCACCAATAATTTGCAAGATGCAGAACAGTTCCTGAGTGCGTGGGGATCCGATTGCGGAATTGCCAATGTAAATATCGGTACCTCGGGCGCCGAAATCGGTGGTGCATTTGGAGGAGAAAAGGAAACAGGTGGCGGTCGTGAAAGCGGCTCCGATGCCTGGAAAGCCTATATGCGCCGTCAAACCAATACCATCAATTACGGCAAAACACTGCCCCTTGCCCAGGGAATCAAATTTGATTTGTAATACTAGGGTTGATTAAAACTGCTGTCCGATAAAGAAATGCACCTGGGTGGCTTTTCCACTCGCTGGAACTTGCTTATAATCAAAACCATAAGCCCAATCTAAACCGATCAATCCAAACATCGGCATAAACAATCGAACACCAACACCCGCTGCGCGCTTGAGCTGAAAGGGATTGTATTTGTTGATACTCGACCAAGCATCCCCCGCTTCGGCAAATGCCAATACATATACCGTTGCCGTCTGACTATTCGTGATCGCCTGCCTCAACTCAACGGTAAATTTATTGAAAATCGGAGCACCCGCTTGTGCACCCATCGCCGTTTGTGAAATCGTATAGTTGTCGTACCCCCGCTGAGAAATAATCTCCGTTGCCGCAATATTGTATCCAAAAACACCTGCTCCACCTACCTGAAACCGCTCGAAAAAGGTCAACCCCAATTTCGGATTGTATGCACCCAAAAATCCCATCCTCGCTTTGGCCATTACAACCAATTTCTTATAAACCGGTGTATACCATTCTACATCCAACTTACATTTGTAAAATTCCGCCCACTTGTAACGTTCATTGAGACTCATCTTGCTGTAATCCTTGCCATTCAACAACGACAAAGGAGGTGTTGCTTGGGCAGAGAACATAAATTTACTGCCCGACATGGGATAGGTAAAGTCACTCAATGAATTTCTGGTTAACTCAAAAGTGGTAGATGGGTTGTATGAAATTCCATTAAAGCCTTTGGGGAATCCATAAAATCCGCCGTCCATGTTTTTCATGCTATACTTCTGAAAACTCATCGACAATGAAATATTGAAGAAGTCATCTGGCCACTTCAAACGCTTTCCAAAGTTCACCAAGTATGTGGTGGATGTCAATGATTTTTGCAGCGGATCTGTTTTTAAACGATAATCAAAACTGTTCACGGTATGATTCATCATCACACTCAAATTGTTTGGCTTCTTACCTCCAAACCAAGGTTCAGTAAACGAAAAAGTATACCCTTGATAATTGGCACCATTGCTTTGCGCACGTAAACTCAATTTCTGTCCATCACCTGTGGGAACCGGACTCCAAGTCTCAGGACTGAATAATTTACGTCGACTAAAATTGTTCAACATGATACCCGCGGTTCCAATCAATGTGGGCGTTCTGCTGTATCCATTTCCTCCATATCCTCCACTCAATTCAATTTGATCCGAGGGTTTTTCAGCCAGTATGTATTCAATATCCACCGTTCCATCCGAAGGGTTGGTTTTCGGATTTACGTTCATCTGGGCCGGATCAAACAACCCCAATGCACCCAAATCTCTCATTGTCCGTTGGATATCACTTCTAGAAAAAATGTCACCCGGCTTCGTTCTAACCTCGCGCTGGATTACACGGTCTGAAGTCTTTGTATTTCCTTTCCAAAAAACTTTGCCAATCGTGGCACGAAGGCCCTCATTAATCATAATGTCTATGTCTATACTATCACCATGAACACCGACCTCCATAGGTTGGATTTGGAAGGATAAATATCCATCATCCATGTATAAACTAGAAATATCGTATCCATTTAAATTGGCGGACAACTTCTCATTCAGTAAGGTTTGATTGAATAAATCCCCTTTTTTTATCGATAACATGGTATCCAACAATCCCGTCCGATACTTCAAATTCCCCTTCCAAGCAATTCTGCCAAATCGGTATTGATGTCCTTCGTAAAGCTGAATTCTCAGAACAATTCTATTCTCCGAAATCAATTGTACACTGTCATAAAGCACCTTAACATCCCGATATCCCTTCGTTAGGTAATATTTGATGATGCGGGCTCTCTCTTCCTCAAATTTGGAATCTATGTACTTCGATGATTTCCAAAATTTATATTTTCGATACAAGGGTTTGAGATCTTTCAATTGATTCACCAAATCATCATCGGATATCATCTCATTTCCCGTGAACTCAATTCTCTCAACCTTTACCTTTAATCCAGGTTTTACATCAAAATCAAAATTCTCATAACCCGGCAAAACGATGATACTGTCATTGGGGCCTTTCTTAAAACCCTGCCTTCTGAGAATCTCCACTTTTGCATTGTAATAGCCCTTGTCTTTGTAATAAGAGATAATTTTTGCTCTGCTTTGATTGATTAAGTCAGGCGTAATGTACATGCCCTGCTTTAAACCAACTTCATCTTTTAACGTTTTGGCATTTGCATTACTCAAGTTCATGAATCGATGTCCTGCCAGTCTCGGCTGTTCTTCCACCCTAAATTGAACAACAATAGAGCCGTCATCCGCCGTTTGAAAAAACACTTGTACGTCGCTAAAGTACTCCAATTCCCAAATTTTTTGTATCGCATTTCTAATTTCTGGACCCGGAATTCTAATTTCCTGACCCACCGATAAACCTGTTGCAAAAATTGTATTGGCTCTTGAAAATGGTTTATTATTTACTTCATTGACTACGATATTCCGGATTTTGTAAGTCACCGGCTCAATAAAATCGTAAACAACCTTGGGTGCATTGCGATAAAAACTGTCCGACGACTGAGCTACCAAGCCATTTGCTAGCCAACAGGCCAATGCTATGAAGATTCCTTTTTTCAATTCTTACGCAATTTGCTCACTAGTTTTTCCAAATCGACGTTCCCTGCCCTGATAATCGACGATTGCTTTATAAAAGTCGTCTTTCGTAAAGTCGGGCCACAAAACTGGAGTAAAATACAATTCACTGTATGCCAATTCCCACAATAGAAAATTACTTATTCTTTGTTCACCGCTTGTGCGAACCAACAAATCTGGATTGGGAAAGCAAGAAGTGTTTAATGCATTGTGAAAAATTCCGTCATTGATATCTTCGGGTGACAATTTTCCCTCTTTCACATCCATTCCAATGCGTTTAATCGCTTCGATGATATCCCATCTTCCGCTGTAACTCAAAGCCAAAACCAAGGTGAGAACATCATTTTCTGCCGTTTTTGCCTTTGTTTTTTCCAATTGAGATTGGCATTTTTTTGGCAATTTCGATAAATCACCGATGGTCGCCAATTTGATTTTATTTTTCATGAGCGTAGGCAACTCAGATTCAATGGTATCAACCAATAATTCCATGAGTGCATTCACTTCTTGTTCGGGTCTCGTCCAATTCTCTGTGGAGAAAGCATAGAGCGTCAAAAATTTAACCCCCATTTCCGCTGCCGATTCAATGGCCGCCTTCACGGCTTTTACACCTTGGCGATGACCAAAAATACGCATATGACCTTTCTGCTTCGCCCATCTACCATTGCCATCCATAATGATAGCCACGTGTTGAGGTATGCGGTCCGGGTTAATTTTGTATTGGGTTAAAAGATCACTCACTGAATTGCAAATTTACCGACAAACTTGGGGAGTAAACCTATATGCGAAGGTTAAACCCATAAAATAATACCAATCTTTCAAATGCGTATCGCCACGCATGGTACCTTGGGGCAATTTTCCCCCACCCGTGAGCACTTGTGCTTGAGAATATTCCGCAGCACCTGTGCCCTGCTGTTCCGAAATTGTTTTAAAATCACCATACGACTTCCTCGTATCATCCAAATAATCAGTAAATGTTTTTCTAAAAACCACCTCAGCTCCAATGATCCATCCCCCGGAATTTCTGCGATTACTTGCCCGCGTTTTTATTCCAAATCCAATGGGAATACTCGGCTGCAATTGACTGTAAGAACGTTTTTGTTGCTCGGTTCGTAAATTTCGCAAATTGACATCCTCTTTGTCCAATCGATAAGGATTGAACCAAAATCCAGACAATCCCATCAAAAAATAAGGCGTCGCAATTTCATCGTTGATATTCATGCCGAATGGATGAAAATTGAATTCCACCATACTGCTTGCCTCATAGATTTTTGTTTGGAAATTCAAATTCTGAAAAACCAGGCCTTTTACGTCAGACGAAGTACCCTCAATTTGTAAATAAGAAATCTGATTTCTTAGTGCGAAATAACTACTGAAGTTGTATTTCTGATAAATTGCTCCCGAGGGTTTAAAGTGCTTTGTATTTAATCCTTGACTAAAATCTCCGTAATAATTGCTCAATCCTGTTGCAAATCCCCATTCATTGCGCCCAGAGAAATACTTCTGTGCATGCAACTTCGACACCAATAAGGCCATCGAAATGGAAACTACAACCCCGACGAGTTTTTTCAAGATTAAAATGAGAAACAAACAGTTTTACCACCTATAATTTTTCGGGTAATGGTGACGTTCAAAAACATATACCAGTCTGCCCCTTTGGTAGAGCCCCTGGGATTACCCATGTAAAATCTCTCGTATGGTAGGCCAGTGGATGGATCTATCTGTTCGGAGCTTCTATCTTTTAAGGCAGCCGCCAAATATCCATTTGCTCCACCCACAATTTGATCATCCACATAATCTAAACTGACATCATCCAAATAGTCGGTAAAAGTTTTTCTTGCTCCAAATTCAATTCCCCAAGCCCAGTAGTCATCCACTTGCTGCTTAAATCCTACACCCAAAGGAATTGAAACCTGGGTTAAATTGTAGCGCTTGCGATCATTGTATTTGGTGGTTCCCTGTCCTTCAGTGCCCAAAGTCTGTAGTTCAATCCATTGATTGTCGTACTGTTCCAATTGAACATTGTGCAAGGCTTGACCTTGCGCATCCACCAAACCAGGCATGTAATGAAATTGGGTGAGTGGGTTGAATTTAAAAACACCAATTCCCGCAAACAAAAAGGGTGTATATGGCGTTGCGCGTGTGGTTTCTTCAAATCCTAAAATATTCCATTCGCCAATGGCAGAAAATTCAACTACATTGCTCTTAAAATTCAAATTGCGCTGTCCACGCGTTATGTCCATCGGATTGCCTGCCTGATCCAAATGCTGAAAAGCAATGTCGTTCTTGAAATTCTGATCGTTTCCACTGATTTGACCGAAAACGGCATTTCCCCGCAACGTAAGAAAATCATTGTAATTGAACCTACAAATGAGGCCACCCATGACATGAGTTTCATTCATCGCTACACCTTTCGACAAATCGCCCATGTAATTTGATCCACCAAATGTGATACCGGCTTCAATGGGTTTTCCTTTGAATCTTTTCTTCGCTTGGGCCGATGCGTTTGCAAAAGTTCCCAATGCTATCAAGATGACCAACGTTGTTTTAAAGCGTTTCATGTATACAGTTTACTAGCAAATTTAAGCCCTAAACATTGGTTTTCCTATACTTAGGCCCCTCGCCTAGGTTGAAAATAAAAAAATGTCGCGCTTTTATTTCTTATGAGGATTTCTCTACCAAGTAATATACACCCATCGTAATGTAGTTTCTAAGCCATGGAATGCCCGCAAACAATGGGTTTTGTGTCCTAGGTTTGATTCCAAACTTGTATTGATAAATGGGGTTAAATAAGTAAAATTTCTTGCCGCAAACAGACAATTCACAGGATTTGCAAATTTTTAAAAACCGCTCAATAGAAATACCCGTACTTCTAATCTCCTCCATTGTTTTAATGCCATTTGGTTTAACACCCAACAGCTTTAACATGAATGGATATAATTTTCCTGGCAACAAATGGTAATATGGCAATTTAGAGGCCCATTTCTGAGGCAACACCTGTTGATGGCCACCATAGGGCATTTGCCATGGCGGAAATGCAAAAAACACCTTGCCCCCAGGTTTCAAGAACCGCTCTAACTGAGGCATAAATTTGGCCTGATCGGGTATATGTTCAATCACATCTTTCAAAATAATCAAATCAAAACGCGTCCCCAAATCTGTTTCAGGAATCACATCGTAAATGTCCTTATTTAAAAATTGGACCTTGCCCATTTCCAACTCCGACTTCATAAATTCCCTAGCAAATTCCAATCGATTTTCTTCCAATTCGATGCCAGTACATGAATAACCCAAATCTGTGAATGCCTTTAATACGCCTGCTTCACCACATCCAATTTCCAAGACAGCCATATCCGATGGAAATGTCCAATTACTCCGTAAAAAAGGTATGATGTGCCCCACCGTTACTTGGTGAGTCATATCAAAATACCGTTGCTTATTTCCGTGAAACTCGTACATAATCTTTTCAATATTTCTTTTTTTCAACTGGGACTGATAACAAACAAATTTATGGTTTTAACAGAATCTCAATGGAGGATTTCAACGCCTCCCGAGCAACAAAACCCGAGTATCTTTTTTTCTCCTTTTCATTTTGAAACAATAGAATGGCGGGTACAGAAGCCACCTTCATGGATGAAACGAGCTGAGGATTTTTGTCATAATCTACATAAATCACTTTCAGTTTTCCGCCACAATCCGCGATCAATTCAGGCATAAATGCTTTCATTTTTTTGCAAGGTGCACACCACGTTGCGTTGAAATCTACAAGAACAACAGAATCTTTTGCCGCTTGAATCATAGATTGTAGCGTCTCAATGGACATTCCCTTGTTGGGGTTGAAGTTACCCGACTCCACCGGGTGGTTTTCCGCAATCCATCTGCTAATTCCACCTTGCATTTCATAGACGTTGGAAAAACCGATGTCGGTGAGGATTTGAGCGGCGGCCGCGCTGCGGCCGCCGCTCAAACAATACACATATACCGACTGGGATCGATCCAATTTCTCAATCCGCGATTGAAAATCAGACCCATTAAAATCAATATTCAAAGCGCCCGACAAATGCCTCTCTCCAAACTCACCCGGGGTTCTAACATCTAACAAAATTCGCTCAGCCTCCCTACCCAAATTCTTCTCAAATTCTTCCGGTCCCAAGGAAATAGATTTCTGGGCCACACCCGTCCCGCAAGAAAACAAAGCAACCATAAAAAAAATCAAGCCACTGCGATAAATCTTTTCCATTTCACAAAGATGTGTCCCCAAAGCCAAAATTCAACACCAAATTCTTAAAATCGCTCAACGAAAACTGCAAAAGATAATCGTACCTTGGCGTTATCTTTGAAGTATGCAAGTATCAAGAACTGTAGCCATGGCGGCAATAATTGCCCTAATTTCCGCCTGTAATTTATCCATGCCACCCATTACTGTGCCAAACAATATTTCGGAAATAAACGCAAAAATCGCAGCGCCAAAACC
>CAZZKP010000076.1:0-9716 GCA_964654675.1 uncultured Bifidobacterium sp.
TGGCGTTCAGCCATAAAAAAGCCCTGAGAAATCCCAGGGCAAAAATCTCCTTGCGCCACCGGCAAAGGAATATATCAACCTATTTAAAATGCGACGGATCTACCACCGTAAATACCCGGTGTAAATTGAATCCCAATCTCACCCCCGCCGTATTCCACTGTGTTGTGTTTCGAGAAATAAACAAAGACTCGTTTAAGCCAATACTATTCGTAAAGTCGAGTTGAAATACATGCCCCCCCGTTTCGATGTCAAACCCTACTGAAAAACTGTTTCTGAAATCCCCACGACCCGTCAATACAGGGATATATTCCACGTTCAACGAAGTTCTCGTCGTAATCTTATATCGCATACCCATCCCCAAAGCAATCTGAAGCTGGGAAACACCGCTATTCACCAGCATCGCACTTCCACCCTGCTCGCCTGACTTCAATGCCGTTGAAGAGTCAAAACCCACCCAACGATCACGCTTCGCTTGAGCCAAGGTAGTGGCCGTACCGTAATAGACCACAGTGGGAGAAATTTGCCAAGAGAATTTATCATTCTGCTTTCGACCGATAACAATTTGACCCACATATGCCATACGCTGGGGCATACTTAACTGCCAATAGCGCGACGGGTCCTTTGCATTCACTGTTTCTCCAGAACCCAAGGTTCGGGCGTTATCGTACAAATACCGGGTGTTTTTATAATCTACAGCACCAAAAAGCAATACCGACAAAGGCTGTTTGTTGTCTGAAGTCTGCGACATCAATTTGTACTTCACATAGGCATCAACCCCTTTTTCTGATTTTACGTTGTATCTACCCAAGCCCAACATCATTCTGCGATTCACGCCATATTCTCCACCCAATCGAATCGTAGCTACATCCAATCCAAAAGCATTCACAGCCCCTGAATTTACTGCCCCAAAACGGTGGCTCATTTTAAAATCGAATACCCCTGCATCTATCATCTCGATGCTCTGAAGATTCACAACTTTGGTGGTTTTGAAGGCATTTTGCACCTCTTCACCCTGAGGCAACGCCGGTTCATCGAGCAAGGAAAAACTGGTATCATCCTGTCCGCTCACAGCAGAAATCGAGGCAATCATCACAAATAATACCAACCCCACGCGATGCCAAATTTTCTTATTTACCATCTTCTAACGATATTAAATCCAAATCGGAAATTCTTAACATGGGCCGCCCCATTGTCGCTCACCATATAGTAGGTCTCATTCATCGATTGCGCATTGCTAAAACTCAACTGAAACATATGTTTGGCGGTAAATATCTCAAACCCCAGACCCACATAAGGCGATGTGGGTTGATTGACACGCTTTAAACCACCAACCAGATTGTAAAACTGATTCCCCATGGGCTTTTGCACTTCGGCGGTGAATGCATATCGGTTGCTGATTTTCAACCGCGTGTAACCACCCATAATTGGGACATCATTGCTTGAATTTGAGGCGTCGGCTAAGTTGATATGAACCAAACTCGGTGTAACACCCATCATCAAACGATCCCCAAAATTCTTACACACCGTAAACGTATTGATAAAGCGCATCCGATTGGAATAATAAAACGGCTCACCCGAAATGTTTGCCCGGTGATTGGTATTCAAGGAAGCATTGCTGTACCAAGAGGCCGTCCACGACTTTGATTTCAGCGGAATTTCCCATTTCACGTAGGCGTCAGCGATTTTATTCATGCTACTTCTGGAAACTCCCGTGGTGATTCTCTTTCCCAAACCATAGTCCAAACCTATGCGCATGTAACTCTGATCGAAACCATACCAGTTGTAGGCCCCATCTCCCAGTGTACCAAATCTGTGTTGTATGAACATTTCCCACTGACCCTTGGGCAAGCCCACAGTTCCATGCATGTTGATAATTCTCAAACTCTTTCGCTCCAATGAAACAGCCGGCGGCAAGTAGGTCGTTGCCGTCACTTCGGAGGAAATCAAAATGAGAAAAAGTAGAGCAACCTTCTGTGTCAACTTACTTTGGCAACCCATTTCTAATCCATTTATTTACCTGATTCAACTTGCAATTGTCAAGCTTTCCTCCTGGAGGCATCAAAATATGTCCTCCCGTATTATTCATCGTCCCAACCAATTTTCCATTGTTGGCGGCAAGCGCTACTTGATCATACCCAACCAATGAAATGCCTGCCGATGGAGAACTACTCCCATGGCATCCCACACAATTTGCATTGATGATGGGTTCAATTGTTGATGTGAACGTTACATTGGCGGAATCACAACTGCCGTACATTTCTTGTTTGTTGTCATAATAACAACCAGAAATCGAAAGCAAAAAACCCACCCATCCGAAAACAAATACCAGTTTCTTCATAAATTAATTGTTGGGCGCTCCTGCGTTAATCCAATTCTTGACTTGATTGATTTCACAATCGCTCAACTTATTTCCGCCTTTGGGCATAGGATAGTATCCATTTTGATTCAGTGACATCAACAATCCCTGGTTTTGGGTAATGGAATTTTTGACACCTGTATAGCTAGATAAGTCCACATTTCCAGATGCATTGCCACTGCTGTGACAACCCACGCAATACTTATTCATCAAAGGCTGTATGTTTGCAGAAAATGCAAACACAGAACTGTCGCATTTCGAAGCACAATTGATTCCATTTTTGGCGCCATCGGCAATCCAATCGCGAATCAAATTTATCTCATCATTGCTCAATTTCGGACTTCTTCTCGGCGGCATCTCCCCATCAATGATGATATTGTATAATTTTGACGAGGTAGGTCGGCCTTTCGAAATCCCACTGCTGGTAATGTGTTTGTACGAATCAAGTACATATCCCTCAGCGGCGCGATTTGCATCATGGCAACCACTGCTCGCGCATTTGGAGTTAAATATGGGGAGAATATCCCTTTCAAAACAAATCCGTCCATTGGGATCACTGTATATCTCATGGCTGCAGGATTGCATCGCCGCGAGCAATGCAAGGGTCGATAAACACAAGTAACCAAATCTCTTGATACCCATAATGTAAACTTTTGGAATATTAACAATTATTTAGAAAGCGCACAATCCACAGTTATATCGATGTCGTCAGAAACGGATGCGGCACTCGCTGCAGGGATTTTTATTTGATAATCTGAGCATTTGATTTTGAAATTCGCCTTCAAAGTCACGTTGCCGCCTTTCACTATCACTTTTCCCGGAACGGTAATATCTTTCGTTACTCCGTGCATCGTCAATTTTCCAACAGATTCTACGGCATATTCACCATCTTTCGCGAAGTTTACAGCAGCAATGTTTGAAATTTTGCCCACGTAATTGCTATACTGAAAGCGCGAAGTTTCCATGTAATTTTCTTGGAAGTGCTTCTGCATCAACCCCGATTTAAATTGAAATCCATTGACAGGCACACGAAACTGCATTTGATTTTTTGCTGGCGCGATGGCTGCTTCCACCTGTGCGTTTGTTGCAGTAAATTCTTCGATGGCTGTTTTGCTCTTGAAGGAGATATTTCCCGCAGAAGTTTTAAATACTTGGGCGTTTGCCAATCCTGCGATCGCTGAAACTGCCAATGTTAGAAGGGTCTTTTTCATATTTATTTTATTGTTTGATGGAATCTGAATTTTCATGGTCTACTGAACGACTCACATCGCTTTGATGTTTTTCGTGTTTTATCAAATCGCAGCGCGATAAATCAATTTTTTTCTCGGCAAACAAGTCATCTGCCGACATCGGAACGACCAATCCATCGCAGACACATTGCACTGTTACGACATCTCCGGCAACCACCCCACTCACCACTGAATTCATGGATGCATGGAAGTTGGCGTTTACGAAGAACCCTTCAACACCTGACTTTAACTGCAATGTAACACTCGAATCCCCCACAACATCACCCACTTCCGCCGTCAATTTTACCGATTTTCCAACAAACGCAGAGAATGTTCTCGCTGCTCCGGTATCGGCATCCAATTCCTTCACCCATTGGTTGATATCCTTTTCAAAATCCGGAGTACCGGTAGATTTCATTTCTGATGGCTTGGTGTATAAATAGTACCCAATACCAATACCTAGGACGAAAATTGCCAAAAGAGTGAGTAGAATGTTCCGTTTGTTCATATTATTGGTGAATTTTGCAAATAACAAATGTTGATTTGCGAACCTTGTAACAACAAATGTGCCATGAACCCCCAAACGATGAAGCAACTAATTTCATTTTTTTCTACCACCATTTTCACGATTTTCAGTGTAACCGCTCAGAATCAAATAGATACAATCATTTACAAGGCTGAAAAAATTTATTCAGCCGACACAGGTTTTTCTATTTCCACCGCAATGGCTGTATCGAATGGCATCATTCTTTACGTGGGCACAGACAAAAAGGCCGATTCTCTCTTTCCAAAAGCAAGGGTTGTCAATTATGGGAATAAAATCATTTACCCCGGATTCATCGACGCACATTGTCATTTCCTTGCTTACACCAAAGGATTGTCACAAGTCGATTTGGTGGGAACTACATCTGAAAAGGACGTCATCAAACGATTGAAGAAATACGCGAGCAAAAACAAGTCGAGATACCGAAAGCCGAGTGCGAATTCAACCCCTTGGATTATCGGCCGGGGTTGGGATCAAAATGACTGGGAAAACAAAGAATTCCCCACAATGGAGTCGTTAAATAGAGCTTTCCCTAAAATCCCCGTTTGCTTAAGTAGAATTGATGGCCATGCTGTTTGGATCAACCAAGCCGCCATCGATTTGCTCAAAATCAACCCAGATACTTTGATAGACGGTGGAGAGTTCATCCAGCACAAGCCGACCCACACGGCGGATGCAACCGCTGCTACCGATAAAACTTCGGGAGGAATTTTTACGGGAATTTGCATCGACAATGCCGCAGAAATGGTGAAAGAACAAATTCCGGACGTTCCGTTTTCCGTATGGCAGCCCTATTTAAAAACAGGACTAAAGAACTGTCATTCTCAAGGGTTGACACAATTGGTTGAAGCCGGAATCAAAGTACCCGACATTGATATGATCCAAGACCTTCAAGCAAACCATCAACTGCCCATGAGGATCTATGCAATGTTGGCATGCAGTGAAGAAAACATGAGCTATATTTCGCGGAACGGGATGACGTTCACGGACATGCTCACAGTTCGCTCCATGAAATTTTACTTAGACGGGGCCTTGGGATCTCGCGGGGCGCTGCTCAAAGGGGATTACTGCGATCAACTAGGCCATAAGGGACTGCAATTAATGACCATTCCCAAGTTTGAGATGTATCAATTGTATCTTCTCAACAAGGGATTTCAAGTGTGTGTTCATGCCATCGGTGACAGCGCAAATAGCATCGCCTTGAGAACTTTCAATCGCAATATTCCGGAAGGTTACGACGCACGATGGAGGATTGAACATGCACAAATTGTCAGTGGAAAAGATCAAAAGTTATTTTCTAAACGAAGCATCATTCCCAGTGTTCAACCAACCCATGCCACATCTGATGCTTCTTGGGCGGACAGTCGTTTGTGCAATACGGCAAACAAAGGTGGGTACGCCTATCAAAATCTCTTGAGACAATCAAAAATCATCGCACTGGGAACAGATTTTCCGGTTGAAGGCATTTCTCCCATTCATACTTTTTATTCTGCCACCCAACGAATGGATGCGGAAGGCAAATTGGAAAAACCCTTTATCGGCGATCAAGCCCTATCGAGAAAGCAAGCCCTTTGGGGAATGACCTTGTGGGCTGCCTATGCAAATTTTGATGAGTCCAGAACGGGGTCGTTGGAAACGGGTAAATTGGCTGATTTTGTGGTACTAAACACAGACATCATGACCGCCGAACCGGATAAAATTTTGAAGGCCAAAGTCATGGCGACCTTTCTTGGGGGCGTATCTGTATACGTTCGATAACGCGAATTCGGACATAATGATTTAAATGACATTTATCAGCAATCCAATGATTGAATCGATTTAACTTTGTTTTGATGAAATTTCCAATCTCCATCTTTTTTGTCTCCTTGGCCTTCATTTTGGGTTGCGGATCAAAGGAAAAGACCATTACTCCCATCGTAAAACCCATCACGGAATCTGTGTATGCCAGCGCAACGATTCAGGCTGCCGAGCAATATACCCTCTACCCTTCTATCGCTGGGAAAATCATTTCTTTTGATGTGAAAGAAGGCGAATTGATCAGTGCTGGGGGTTTCATTGCGCATTTAGAAAATTCAAACGCAAGCAACACACTCAGCAACGCCGAATCTGCTGTGGTTTTATCCAAAGAAGCCATAGTCCAGATACAAGAATTGGAAGCCCAATTGAAATCAGCCAAGGAGCAATCCAAATGGGATTCGATCAACTTTCAAAGACAACAGAATTTATTTTCAAAAGACATTGGCAGCTTAAGTCAACTCGAGGCACGTCGTTTGGCATCTTTGGCCAGTAAAAACAATGTCATCGCATTACAAACCAAATTAATACAAGCCAAAAACCAACTGCGATTCAATCAAAAACAAGCGCAAGCCAATGCAAACATTGCCGCAAAAAACTTGGGTGACTGCGCGGTAAAATCGGACATAAGTGGTGAAGTTTTTCAACTTCTTGCGAAAAAAGGAGAATGGATTTCCCCACAAAAGCCATTGGCGATAATCGGCAACAGCAAAGACTATTTGGTGATGATGGAAGTGGACGAAATGGACATCGTAAAGATCAAATTGGGTCAGACAGTTCTCATTTCGCTAGACGCCTATGAGCAATCGTTTGAAGGACATGTAACGCGCATTACGCCAATCATGAATCCCAAGACACAATCCTTTGAGGTGGAAGCGGTTTTTGATAAATGCCCTGAGACCCTATACCCAGGACTCAGCGCTGAAGTCAACATTCTAATCGCCCAAAAGAAGAAGGCTTTGTTGATACCCGTAGGAAGTTTAGAAAAAAACAACATCGTAAAGACAACAGAGGGCGAGGTGACCGTGAAGACGGGTTTAAAGAACTTGGAATTCGTTGAAATCCTAGAAGGATTGAATGAAAAATCGCAAATTCTGATTCCAAACGGCAAATAAATGACAGGATGAGCAACGGCGTATTGATTCAGATTGCCAAAACCCATTTGCTCACCCGCAAAAAACAAAGCGCCATTGCCAGCTTGGGCGTAACCTTTGGCATTGGCACCTTTATCATCCTCGTGAGTTTCATGACAGGATTAAATGGCTTACTCGATGGGCTGATTTTGAATCGAACCCCGCATGTTAGGATTTACAATGAGGTAAAACCGAATCCCGTTCAACCGATCGAAAAATCGGAGCGGTTTAAAGGTTCTATCAATATGATTCACTCGATCAAACCCAAACAAGAATTGAGTAGCGTGAGAAATAGTTTGCCCATGATGTCGGTATTGAAGAAAAATCCGCTCATCAAAGGGGTGACACCTCAAGTGAGTGCGAGAATTTTTTACCAATCGGGTTCTGTTTTGTTGAATGGAAATGCCATTGGAATTGATGTCTTGGAAGAGGATCGATTGTTCAACTTTAAACAGTATATCGTTGGGGCGAAACCTTCGGATTTGGCAAACAACGAAAACGGCATTGTATTGGGTATTGGAGTGGCCAAGAAACTGAGTCTGAGTATCGGAGATCGGGTGCAAATGCTCAGCAGTACAGGTGTCACTTTTAGACTGAAAATTGTGGGTTTTTTTCAAAGTGGATTGGCAGATTTGGACAAAATGCAGAGTTACGTCAATGTTAAAATGGCGCAACGAATTGCAGGGCAAGGCAACAACTTCATCACGGACATCAGTGTGAAACTCTACGACATAGACAAAGCCAAATCCATGTCGGACCAAATCGCAAAGACCTACGGCGTAAACGCCATCGACATAAAAACGGCAAACGCCCAATTTGAAACAGGGACAAGCATCAGAAATATCATCACTTACGCGGTGAGCATTACGCTTTTAATTGTGGCCGGATTTGGAATTTACAACATCTTAAACATGGTGATTTACGAAAAAATGAACGACATCGCAATTTTGAAGGCCACGGGTTTTTCGGGTTCAGATGTAAAGAAGATTTTCATTTACCAAGCGATGTTTATTGGCATTGTGGGAGGGCTGATTGGGCTCATTTTGGGGGGAGCCATGAGTTATGCCATCAGCAAGGCCCCTTTTGAGACCGAGGCCATTCCAACCGTTAAAACATTTCCGGTGAATTTTGATCCACTGTTCTATTTGATTGGGTCTGTTTTTGCATTGATAACCACTTTTTTCGCAGGTTATTTGCCCGCCAAAAAAGCCAGTAAAATTGATCCGGTTGACATCATCAGAGGTCAGTAATTATGCAGTTCACAAACATTCATTCCGCGCTAGTATGTCCGACATCCAACCCATAACAAAGGCCAAAGATCTCATTCTCCGGACCGTTGATATTCAAAAGTCATTTGTGGACCCTGTGGAGGTGGAAATTTTGAAAAACATCAACATTGGAGTACAAAAGGGCGAATTTGTTTCCATCATGGGAAAATCGGGCTGTGGAAAAAGCACGCTCCTGTATATTCTGAGCACGATGGACACGAATTACAAGGGACAGCTATTTCTGGGAAACCAGTTACTTACGGGTTTAAGCGGCAATGAATTGGCTGTCGTGAGAAACAAGCATATCGGATTTGTATTTCAGTTTCACTATTTGCTGCCAGAATTTAGCGTGTTGCAAAATGTGATGATGCCGGGATTGAAACTGGGAATAAAATCCAAGGAGGAAGTAGAGAGTGACGCGATGAATCAACTAAAATTGCTGGGTGTAGAGGATCAGGCACTAAAAAAGGCCACGCAAATATCTGGAGGCCAAAAACAACGGGTGGCCATTGCCCGGGCATTGATAAATGAACCGCAAATCATTATGGGTGATGAACCTACGGGGAACTTGGATAGCAAAAATGCGGACATCGTATTTGATATTTTTAAAGAATTGAGCAGTGAATTGGGGACCAGTTTATTGATTGTTACACACGATACTGATTTCGCAAAACGAACCGATAGAATCATTGAAATGGCCGACGGCCGAGTGATTTCTTAAAAGTCAATGATTCGATTTTCGAACAAGGATTTTTCGATTTCCCCCAAAGAAATCACTTTTTTTGCTATATTTGCACTCCCTTAAAAGGTCGGATGGCCGAGCGGCTAGGCACGGGTCTGCAAAACCCTTTACAGCGGTTCGAATCCGCTTCCGACCTCTTTCACCAAACGCTCCTTCGGAGCGTTTGGCATTTAAACGACATCCGTCATATTCTGTTCAGTGAGAATCCTTAATTTTGAAGCATGGCAACGGCAAGCACAAAATACTTAGGAAAACTGCGATGCAGTAATATTCACACCCACAGCGGCACTGAAATCTTCACCGATGCGCCCCTGGACAACAAAGGATTGGCATCCGCATTTTCACCCACCGATTTGTGTGCGTTGAGTTTAACCACTTGCATCATAACCACGATGGCCATCTATGCAGACTTCAAAGAATTTGAAATCATCAACATTGAAGCGGAAACCACAAAACACATGATGTCCGACCCGCGGAGAATTGGCAAAATTAGCGCCATCATTGACGTCACATTGCCATCAACGGCAACGGAGAGGATGCAGGAAGGGCTAAAACGCGTGGCTCATACTTGCCCAGTTTCAAAGAGCTTACATCCTGAAATTGAGCAGGACGTACAAATCAATATTCATATCGCCCGTTGATTTCATTTC
>CAZZKP010000077.1:0-9445 GCA_964654675.1 uncultured Bifidobacterium sp.
ACCCAATCCATCGCCATGGCCATGCCACCGAAGAATGTAGGCAATCCCAACCAGAAGGCTTCAGGTTGGAAAATCGTGAAGTAAGTAAGAGCCAATCCGCTAACGATGCAAAGTGCCCAATAGCCTGTGGTGTTACGCTTTTTAGTATTCATGATGTTGCGAAGATACTCAGATTCCCAAAACTAGACAAAAGGAATTTTATTCTATGATTCTTTCATCCCAAAATCGCACGAATCTTTTACCCCATTCTATGTCGGCCGACTGCTGAGAAAGTCCTTCTCCCAAAGCCATTCTTACAGCCTGAACCGGAATATTCAATCCCGCCAAAGCCAAAACAGACGTGGTTCCTTGAAGTCTTGGATTAATTTCTAACAAATTTGGAACCCCTTGATCGTCTTCTTTCCATTGCATTCCAATGGGTCCATGCAATTCCAAGGCTTGCGCCAACTGTATGCAGAATGCAATCAACCCAAAATTTCTCTCTATCACTCCTGAAACGCTAATTCCTCCAATCATTTTATCTCTACTTCTGGGTACACAAAACAATGTTTTCCCGTGATCACAAAGCATATCCACCGAATATTCCTTGCCCGGTAAAAAGGCCGAAATGATCCATGATGGCTCCAATAAATCCGGAATTCTATATTGCCACTCATCAAGGGTTAAAGGCAAAATCCCTGCTTTGTTTTCTAAATCAATTCCCGCTTTGGTATGCTGATTGACGATGATGCCAAAGCCCCGACTGCCATTTCCTGTTACTGGTTTGAAACACAGTTTCTCACCATTGGGTGATAGCCTTTTGGCGGCATTCAAAAAAGTTGATTTTTCACTCACCACCTCAAATGCGGGCACCGGCAATGATAATTTCTGCGCAAATGATGCCAATAATCCTTTGTTGTTTGCCGTTTTTAATGCTTCCGCATTCGATAAAATTAATTGTATCCCCAAAGAACAAATTGCCTCTTCGTGCCTAGCCAAAACATCCAATTCCCTCGTGGTTATTGGCAAAATGACATCTACGGATTCCGCGGAACAAACAGAAAGAAGGGAGACCATGTATTCATCTTCACTACTGGACGGCGGCATCAATACAAATTCATCTACCAATGATTTTCCATAGGGATTCGACTGACAGTCACCTGCAATGATTCGCCAATTGGGTTCAGACTGTAAACATCTCACAATACCCGCGAACCCTGGAGCTCCAGCACCTGAGGGTATAAAAATCGTAATGGCGTTGCTTGAAATATCAGTCATTTCAACACCAATATTAAATAGCTGCTGAAAGCCAAATTAATTGGCGAATGGATCGCTAAACTTCTTATCCGTTAGGTAGGTAACATCCGTTAAGGTGCGTAAGAAAGCAACCAAAGCATCTTTTTCCTCCTGTGTGAAGTTTAACCTTACCGGTGCTGTACCACCTGTAACCATCAAATTCTTATCCAAGTGAGGGTGAGGTTGAATCCCACGACTGTAATGATCAATCACTTGATCCAAATTCGCAAAACGACCGTCGTGCATATAGGGACCCGTGATTTCCACATTTCTCAAACTTGGAATTCTGAATTTACCATTGCTCTTTCCATTGTCTGTGTAGGTCCTGTCCAAACCAATGTTCGCTGTACCAGCGATGGTTGGTGCTGAATATCCGCTTCCTGGATCTTCAGGAGCAGAAAGGTTCTCCCCGGTATGACAACGGCTGCAACGAGCGCGCTCACTGAAGAATAAATCTTTACCCATTTGTTCAAGGGCATTGTAGTTATCAAATTTTGCAGAGGCAATATCAAAACCAAATTGTGTATTCAAATTGTTGAAGCCACCATTGGTAATTCCACGAGAATTTAACTCCCGTCCAACAGCCACATCAAATCTTGAATTTTTTGTAATCATTGAACTAATGAAATGTGTGATTGCAATAGAAACCTTTTTTCGCGTCACTTCTGTGCTACCAAATGCCGCTTGAAAAAGCGCAGGGTAAAAATCCGTAGCCGCCAATTTCGATTCAAGCATTGCATCCGATTCCATTCCCATTTCAATGTGATCAAATACAGGACGCAAACTCAAATCCATTGGAGAATTTGCCCTTGAATCCCAAAATAAATTGCTGAAAACCACTGGGTTGGTAATTGCCATGCTGTTTCGATGCGTTTTGCGACCTCCAAAACCAGCACTTAATGACGCCATGTCGCTGAATGCCAATTCTTGATGGTGACATGAACCACAGGCCACAGTATTGTTTAAACTCAAACGCTTGTCATAGAACAAAACACGACCCAATTGCGCCCCAGCATTTGAATATGCATCCGCCGCTTCTTTCATGTTCTCGTCAACCGAAGTACTTCCAGGAAAAAATCCTCCATTGAAAGTGGCAGTTTTAAACGCTTTTGACATCAACAAATTGCTCACACTCAATGTGCCGTAGGGCGTATTGACGTATGAGTAATCATATGATTTCAGATTGGGACTTCCCAATTTGGCGGTTGCAACACTAGAGCCCGTTTCACATGATGTCATTGCCCACGTACCCATGGCTAACATCAAACCAAAAAATCCCCATTTCAATTGTTTCGTTTTCATAATCAATACGGATGACTGAATCATCGAATAACAAAATTAACAACTTTTCAATTGTAATTTTTACAATGTCTTAAATACTTTCGACGAAAAACGCAAAAAACCAATCAATTACCAATAAAATGAACATTTAAATTAACAAAACGTTTCAATCCTATAAATTTGTAAAATGCTTGATTTTCATAACCATTTGCTACCAGGTATAGACGACGGTTCCCCAAACGTAGAAACTTCTATCACTCTGTTCAATGGTCTGAAATCCCTGGGCTTCAATGAAATCATTTGTTCACCACACATCATTGCCGATACACATCCAAACAATCCCGAGAGCATCAGTAACGCGGCAAATTTTCTAAAAACCTCTGCCAAAGACATAGGGGTGGATTTGGATTTTCGCTTTGCTGCAGAATACATGATGGATGATACATTTCAACATTTAATTGCAAGCAAGCAGCCTTTGCTGAAACTTCATGGACGACGTGTATTGGTGGAATTTAGCTATATCCAAAAACCCAGTCGTGTCGAGAATTTCAGTTTCGACCTACAAATTCAAGGCTACGAACCGGTACTCGCCCATCCCGAGCGATACATGTATTATCACAATCAACTCGCTTATTACCAACACCTTAAGGATTTGGGGTTTGAACTGCAACTAAACCTACTTTCATTAACTCCTTACTACGGCAAAGAAGTCCAAAAAGTAGCCAACCATTTGCTGAAAAAAGGAATGTACGATTTCGCTTGCACAGACATGCACCATGAAAGACACTTGCATGCCATGCAAAATCATTTCACCGCAGAGTCTCTGAAAGCACTATTTGATGAGTATAAGTTCAAGAACCAAGAACTTTCAGTCTCCTAACTCGATTCCGATTTTCAATAACCAAAAATTTGTTCAAGGGTTAATTCGGTTACTTTTCCGTATCGACTCAAATCCGCATTTGTTACGCGGTTACGATCGGCTACAACAGCTAAACTGTATGGTTTGCCGCTGACTCTTTCCTGGTGAAACTTGACGATGTCCTCCATCTGTAAATTTGGCAAGGAAGCATACATTTTCATATCGGGTACAGTGGTAGAAAATCCCATTTCTTCCTGTGAATGCAACACGCCAATGTACTCTTCAGGCTTGATTCGATTCGTTTCGATACGATTGATCAAACTCTGCTTGGCCAGGGAAAAAATATCATCGTTCTTTGGTAAACCCGTTAACAAATCATTCATCGCACCAATTGCATCATGAAATTTATCGGCCTGCGTTCCCACAAAACCCATCATCATATTGGGCTTGTTTTTCATGCTCCCAGAATTGTAAATCGCATAGGTGCTGTAGGCCAATGCCTTCGCTTCCCTAATGTTTTGGAAAACCACACTACTCATATCACCCCCAAAATACTGGTTAAATGCTGTGGTAATTGCCGCTTCTGATTCATTTACAATGGAACTTTTGTAAAACCAGTTGATGCTCGCCTGGACTTGGGTGTAATGAACAAAATAGACCGACCTTGCTGTTTGTGATTGCTCCTTAAACACCTGATCCACGGGCTTGGATTTACTCAAATCAAACGCCATTTCATGCTTCGTTTGATCCAGAGGAAGCGCATGCAATGTCAATAGGGTTTTTGCCACGGCCGCCTGTTCCCTTGGTCCATAATAATCCATCGAATGTTTAATGTTCTTGAACCCTTTCATCAGCTTTACAATGTCCTCCGCCTTCATTTTCTCCAATTCTTGATTCGATAAAGTCCAAGTCATTGGGTTGTGAGGACCATAAATTGCATACTGAGATAGCGCCCGTCTGATAGCTGATGGATTGAGTTTTGCATCTGCCCTGTTTTTCAATATGTCTTGTACCAATTGCTTACAAACCGCATCGTCCACCGCAGGTTCATTCATCAGTCGATCCAACAACCAAACCGCTGAATCGAAATACTCCTCAGGGCCACTAATAGTAATATTGTAATGATCGTTGCCCTCCAAAAACGCAAAATTGCAACCCCACCGATAAAACGCCTTACTGATATCGGCAGCCGAATAACCCCTAGTACCCACCAATTTCATGTATGGCGCAACCACTGAAAGCGACTTGTTATGCCACTTTCCATACTCGTACCGGTAATTCAAATCAAACAGTTTATTGTCGGTGTTTTGCACGTAATTCAGAACTGCGGGACCCACATATTCGCGTTTTACAACCTCCTTCAAATTCACTACCTCGGGTAAAATGGCTTTTGATGGAATTGCCAACCATTGTTTTACAAATTGACTTTGTTTGTCGCGATTTAGTTCTACCGCATGTATTTCTGGCTTTTCGATTTTTTCAGCAACAGCGCTTTCTCCCTTGCGCTTATAAATCACCACACGATCTTGATTCAAGAACAAATTGGCAAAATCAACAATAAAATCCTTGTTCATTTCACGCATTGCAGCCAGCTCATTGTATGCATCCCGGTAATCAATTCCTTGGATGTAGGCGTCTTTCAAAAAGAAACAACGACTTTGATTGTCTTTGTACTTTGTGATATTGGAAATCTCCTCATTCAACAATATCGCATCCAACATGGGTTTATCAAATTCCCCTCTGCGAACTTTTTCCAACTGTCCCAACAATAAATTTTTTACTTCTTCCAATGACTGACCTGTTTTGGGTTTACCCGTAAGCATGAAAACTCCATAGTCCATCATTTGTTCAACGCCACTGTTGGCAGACAACAATTTTTGCTCTTTTACCAAATTTAGATCAATGAAGCCGGCCACTGAGTTATTTAAAAGCAAATCAACCAATTTCCCAGCACGGGCTTCTTCGGTTCCTGCGTTTGGAATTCGGAATCCAATGGTAACGCTCTCCGCATCAGGCCCAACAACATCAAAACTTCGTTCTTTATTCACAGCGGTTTCTTCCTTAAATACGTACGACAGAATGTCCGCTTTCTGCATGTAGGAGAACTTTGCCGCCACTTCCGCCGCCACCATGTCTGGGTCAAAATCACCACTCATGATGATCGCCATATTGTTGGGTACATAATATTCCTTATAGTAATTGCGAATGGCCTCTAAGCTAGGATTTTTGAGATGCTCCACCGTTCCAATCGTAGTTTGTAATCCATAATTGTGACCTTTAAACAACTCGGCAAATAACTTTTCGTAAACCTTATCACCATCGCGGTCTAAAGAGATATTCTTCTCTTCATATACCGCTTCCAATTCCGTGTGAAAAAGACGTAAAATGGGGTTCCGGAATCTCTCTGCCTCCAAACTCAACCACTTGCTGACCATATTTGATGGAATGTCGTTGATGTAAACCGTTTCATCATTGCTCGTAAATGCATTGGTGCCCTCTGCGCCCAAAGCCTGACACATTTTGTCGTATTCGTTGGCAATCGCAAATTTTGCCGCAGCCTGACTGATGCTATCAATGGCACGATAAATACTCTTCCTTTTTGATGGGTCAGTTGTATGGTTATATAATTCATACAAGCCATCAATCTGTTTCAACAAAGGCTCTTCCTTGGCCCAATCTAAACTGCCATATTTATCTGTTCCTTTGAACAACATATGCTCCAAATAATGCGCTAAACCCGTGTTGGTTGAGGGATCATTTTTTGAGCCTGTACGCACCGCAATCATGGTGTAAACTCTTGGCGATACTTTTTGGTTTGATGTGATGAGGGTGAGTCCATTTTGAAAGGTGTAATACCTCACTTTTAAAGGATCATTGTTGTAAGACCGCATTTCCCACAAAGGCGTTTGTTGGGTATTAAACCCGCGAATGATCGATTGCGACTGTCCAAATTCAGCCCATGCAAGGCAAATCAAAATGGTAATAATCTTTTTCATCAACCACAAAAATAGGTTTTCTCTTGCAACCCCACGCTTCTGTTTATCTTCGCAACCGCGATGAACATCGAAAATCAAGTGGTCCTCGGTTTGGGTGGAAATATGGGGAATAGAACCCAGAATTTGGCTATGGCCATGGTTCATATCATTCAACAAATCGGTCCGATCACTCGGGTATCGAGTATATACGAAACCGCAGCTTGGGGCAATGAAGATCAACCGGCTTTTTTGAATATGGCTGTTTGCATCACCACCCCTTTTACGCCTATACAAACGTTAGAGCGATGTTTACGGGTCGAAAAACAGATGGGGCGACATCGAACAATGAAGTGGGGACCCCGCATCATTGACATAGACATATTGCTATATAACAATCAAATAATTGCGAACAAAAACCTCACAATTCCTCATCCGATGATGCACGAACGTCGTTTTGTCCTCGCGCCTTTGGCTGAAATCATTCCGCAAAAAACACACCCCATACTCAAGAGAACTTTCAGAGATTTATTAAAAATCTGTCCCGATACGCTTCCGGTGAAACCCATGTTCAACCCAACCAATCCATCGAGGTGAAAGTCGCATTTCCCTGTCTATTGCCTTCGCTCCAATCCATTGTAGATGATGTTTCTGGTTTTGCTCAAATACCATGGAAGGCGCATGAATCTGAACTCATGGATGAACAAACGGATTTGAAAGCAACGAATGAGAAAATCAACATTACGCACCTACCATTTTCGGCATTGCACAAGCCCAATAGATACAAAATTGCCGGTCCAAACAATGTTCAGACATTAACGGTTCCCATTACGCAGATCGACAAGCACAATCCCATTTCTCATGTACACATAAACTACAATGAGAATTGGATTAGAGACCACAAACAAGCTTGGCAAACCGCCTATGGCAAATCCCCATTCTTTGAATTTTACGATTACAGATTTTGGTCGATTTTGGATCAAAAACCCGAAATGCTCGCAGATTTATTGTATCCTTGGAATCAATTGTTGTTGGCGCAACTCGGCATAAGTTTGGATAGATCCTCTGTAATGCCTGAAGAATCTCAAACCCTGAACCACCATTTGCAAAAAGCCAAAGAACAACATTCAAAATTGTTGAGCCCTTACCCCCAAGTTTTTGATGTGAAATTTGGTTTTCGCAATGATGTATCAGGCATTGACTTGTTGTTTAATCAGGGCCCACTCGCCAAAGAGTATCTGAGTCAATACATACCCACAAATACTATATTCGCACCATGAGTGTCATCAAAAAACTGGCTTCCCAAACTGCCGTTTATGGTCTAAGCACGATGCTGGGCCGTTTTTTGAACTTTCTCCTCGTACCCCTTTACCTAAGCAAACTCTCTGGTGCCTCAGACTACGGCATTGTGAGTGTCATGTTTACATACGCCAGTTTTCTTGCCATCGTTTTTGCCATGGGTCTAGAAACGGCCTTCTTCCATTTCTCCAAAAAAACCGGTCAGCCCGCCAAAGTCCTGGCCACCGCAACACATACATTAATCATTACCGGGTTAACCGCCATTCTTATTTCACGTCTTTTTGGATTTGAAATCATGCAATGGATTGGGTATCCTCAGTTTCCTCAATTCGCATCCTATTTTGCCTTGATCTTAGCGGCCGACGCCATCACTGCATTGGGATTCGCGTGGTTACGTCAGCAAGAAAAACCCTGGTCATTTGCCTGGATCCGACTCACCAACATCGGGGTTAACATTGGCGCAAACCTATTCTTTTTGGTTGCTTGCCCTTGGCTTGGCGATTATCTCACCTCCCCTGAAAACGGGAGCAGCTCTCAAGCCTTGAGCGTAGGTATTTGGTGTTTGGATCAAGCCCAACCAGCCAACATGATTTCTAACATTTTTATCAGCAACTTGTTAGCCTCGCTGATAACCGTCCCCTTACTATCAAAAACTTGGACCCATTTAAAATGGGGTTTGGACTTAGGCCTACTCAAGTCGATGCTTCGCTATTCACTCCCCTTGGTCGTTGTTGGGTTGGCGGGAATGATCAATGAAACCTTGGACCGCGTTTTACTCAAGGAATTGCTTCCCGCAGACATCGGCGATGCAGAGGCCGGTATGTATAGCGCCTTTTATAAATTGAGCTTGGTTCTAACCCTATTTGTGCAAGCCTTTCGATTTGCTGCCGAACCCTTCTTTTTTGGTAAAGCGGGTGACAAAGATGCGCCCGAAACGTATGCTTTCGTCATGCGATATTTTGTCTACGTCAGTGGCGGTATTTTTCTGGTCACCATGATTTGCATGCCATGGCTTGCGCCATTGTTATTGCAAAAACCCCTTTACTACGAAAACGCAAGAGGTTTGGGAATCGTACCTGTATTGCTCGGTGCCAATCTTTGTCTGGGAATGTACTACAACCTAAGTATTTGGTATAAGCTCTCCGGAAAAACGCAAATGGGCGGACTCATTGCTTTGCTCGGCGCCATTGTTACGATTTTTGGAAACTACATTTTTATCCCACAATACGGATTCGTTGCTTCAGCGTATACCACACTCGCAGCGTATGCCACATTGGTGATTTTTGGTTATTGGTTTGGTCAGAAATACTACCCGATTCCTTATCAGTTAGCGATAATCCTGACAACCCTCTTGGTTTCAGTGGGCCCCATTACTTTTTTACCTCAACTCTTTCCGAATGTGCATCACACGGTATATTGGATTTTGCTTCCCATTTACTTTGGACTTTTGTATATCATTGAAAAGCGATTTGCCCGACAACTTTCTGCCTAAAAGAATATTATGTGTAAAGTAAAAATCATCAACCAATCTGCTCATCCGAACCCAGCCTATCAGACGGATTTGAGTGCGGGCATGGATTTGCATGCCCATATTGAAGACTCAATTTCATTGGTACCCGGATCCCGGGCACTCATTTCAACGGGATTATTTATCGAACTGCCCGAAGGGCACGAGGCGCAAATCAGGCCGCGCAGCGGCCTGGCCCTAAAACACGGAATTACCGTGCTAAATAGCCCTGGAACCATCGACGCAGATTAC
>CAZZKP010000078.1:0-9153 GCA_964654675.1 uncultured Bifidobacterium sp.
GACACTGAACAACAAGTTAAACTCACTGCCCTCGCGGAAAACCCATTTCCTCTTTACAGAAAAATCTAACCGGTGATAATACGGCAAACGTCCGCGATTGATTTGGGCATACACAATACCAAGTTGTCCGTTGGCTGCCGTATAATCCGTACCAATACCCTGTTGGAAGTTGTATTTCTCATAGTAACCTTGGGTCTGTGTGAATGGAAAACCTGAACCAAAATTCCATCGCAAAGAAACCTCAGACGGATGCTTTTTATCAAATTCATAATTCAATAAAATATTCGCATTGTGTCGCCTGTCGAAATTGGGCTGATAGTGTGTTATTCCATCATATCGATTCACGTAAGTCAAGGAGTAAACCGCCCACAAATACCAATGTTTATCGGAATACTTGTAGGAGATATCGCCCCCGTAGGCATTTCCATTTTCGATGATAAAATCCTGTCTCAAACGCTGCGGCTTATCAAGGTTAAACTCATCGTCAGCAAACAACTTATCCCTATTGATGTTGGTGATTTGATCAAAAATTTTCACAAATGACTCAATGTTGATCGTCTGCTTTTTATCGATGCGATAATCAAATCCTGCAACCGCATGCCTCGCCTTTTGAAGTCGGGTGGTTACCGGCTTTCCATTGAACGAATCCGGAAGATTGTCTGGACCCGAGAGGAAACCATAGAACAAATTCACTACATCACGGTCACTCATGGCCGACAACAAGTTTTGAGAATACATTCCCACCGCAAATTTGATTCCGATGGATTTCAACGGCATATATCGCAATTGAAACCTTGGCTCCAAACTGCCATTGCCCAAGGATGCGTAGTACTGATTTCTGAGTCCAATGTTACAAATCAATTTTTTGCGAACCACGCGGTAATTCGCAAAGGAATTTATCTCTGTGGTACTTTCTAACTGATTGATCCGCCTGTCGTTTGAATTATAAATCTGAAAATCCGTTTGAAATCCATTGAGTTCAATTCCCCACTTAAAATCGTCACGTTTAAAATTGTACGAGAAATTCATCCCCAAGTTAAATCCACCAATCGCACTGCTTCTCGGCTTGGCATCAAGTTCTTTCTGTTCAATTTTGTACTGACTCCACAAAAAGTAACCATCAACACGGGTCTTCGCCTGCTCTGGAACCACCAAGAACTTTCCGCCCAACCCTGTCGATGTCCAACCATAACGCGTAGAACCCGGAAAGGCCACATTGTCGGAGAATCTAAATCCATACAACTTCGTATAGCCGCCATTGGCCGAGTTGAAACTCATTTTCACAAAAAGATCCCCAAAATTGTACGGTAGCTTATCGGGATTTGCGTAATTATAAAGCAATCGCGAAGACTCCCTGAGGAAAGAATTCTTATAGGAAACTGCAATAGAACTGTTGTTCTTCCCCTGCTGATACTTGCGCAAAGGAGTTTCTAACAACAACTTCGAGGTGAAAGTTGTCAATCCCACCTTGCCCACCATTTTTTTCCTATTTCCATCGCGGGTCTTAATGTCGACCACCGCCGAAACCCTACCACCATATTCTGAACCGAAACCCGCACTGTAAACATCCGCGGTTTGTATCAAATCTGTTTCAAAAACAGAGAAAAGTCCGATGGAGTGAAACGGATTGTAAATGGTAAGTCCATCCATCATCACCTTATTCATGATGGGAGAACCACCACGGATGTACAATTGCCCCCCTTGGTCGCCACTAAAAACAACACCCGGCAACACCTGCAAATACTGCAGAATATCCGGCTCTGCCCCCACCGCTGGCATTTTATAAATGGCGCGCGCTTCAATATTTGTGACACCCACCTGTGCATCCCTCGCCTTTCCTTTCACTGAAATCTCAACTGCTTCCATGGTTGAAATGTGCTGTAAGTAGAAATCCTTTTTCGTGTTTAAACCCGTAATCACCTTTACCTTTTCGTACAAAGTATCAAACCCAGCATGAGAAACACGAACCCAATAATCACCGGGCACTAGCCCTGTTAATGCATAATATCCATCATTGTCCGAGAGAATGGAACGAACCACCGCACCATCCGATTTGTCCTTGACCGCAGTGATTACCGCAGCCACCGAACGATCGCCATTGTCGCCGTCATAAACAAATCCCCGAATATCACTTTTGGTCGTTTGAGCTTGCCCTATGATTGGTGCAGCTAACGTCAATACACAAAATAAAAATCGCCACATGAATCCTTCAAAAATACACCGAAAATTATTAAGTCACATTTTTTTCATCGAGAAGCAAATATTGATAACTATTTTTGCCATCTACATGGTTTACCGTTTTAAAGTTTGGTTCGACGACATGGACGATATTGTTCGATGGATTGAAATAAAACCCTCGCACACGTTCATGGATTTCAACAACATCATCCAAGAAGCCATTGGCTTCGACAACAAAGAAGCGGCCAGTTTTTTTATTAGTGATGACCGTTGGCGAAAAATTTCAGAGATCAAAAAAGAAAAGCCCACCCAGCGCGATAGCGACCTAACGGGCAATCTTGATGCGCCATTGATGGCCGACACAAAAATTCGCACTTGCGTAAACGACCCACACCAGCATTTCATTTACATCTTTGATTACCAAGTTCAATGGACGTTGATGTGCGAATTGATAAGCATCGAAGCGAGCAACGAAAAACAAGACTATCCCCGAATCTATCGAACCGAAGGAAAACCCCCAAGACAGCACAATGACAGCAAGTTTAAGATGCTGGATGACAATGAGTTTGATGCTTTGGCGGAGAAAATCCTCGCGGCCAAAGGAATGAAGAGTTTACTCGTTGAACACGAAGAGGAATTGCTTGCCGCGGACGACGACGATGATTTGGATGACGATTTTGACGATGATGAGGAGGGCGACGACGAGGATCACGATGAATTTGGTTTCAAAGACCTCAGCACCGGCATCGATGCAGATGATTTAAAATAAATCAAATTGACAAATAAACCCACCCTAATCGTAGTGGGAGGCCCCACGGCTTCTGGAAAAACAGCGGCAGCCATTGAATTGGCATTGAAGCTGAATACCGAGATTATCAACGTAGATAGTAGGCAAGTTTACAAAGAACTAAACATCGGCGTGGCCAAACCAAGCGTTGATGAACTTTCTAAAGTACCCCATCACGGCGTTTCAATTGTTGGAATTCAAGATCATCACAATGCGGGTTCTCATGCACAGCAATTTGAGTCAACAACGCAAACCCTGCTCAACACCCGAGGCGCTGCCATTCTTTGCGGTGGAACAGGTTTGTATATCGAGGCACTCATCAATGGATTGGATGAAATGCCGGAAATCGACCCCGATTTGCGGTCTGAAATTTTGGATGAATTTGTGTCACATGGCATCGAAAGATTGATACAAGTCTTACTTCAACTGGATCCAAATGCCGGAAGTTTGGTTGCCCTCGACAATCCACAAAGGGTGATGCGGGCCATCGAATTGTGCATTCAAACGCAAAAAACATTGGCTGAGATATATTCTCAAAAGCCAGCGCCCCGATTCCCTGATGCAAACATCATCTATTTGGGCATTCATTACGAGCGAGAGACATTGTATCAGCGAATCAATCAAAGGGTAGATCAAATGGTTGCCGATGGATTGATTGAAGAAGTAGAATCACTAATACCCTATCAGTCGCTCAAATCCCTGCAAACCGTGGGATATAGTGAGTTATTTAAGCATTTTTCTGGGGAATCCAGCCAATCGGAAGCCGTTGATGCGATCAAGCAACACACGCGAAATTATGCGAAACGACAAATCACCTATTTCAGCAATCGATTTCCAACCCAGTGGATTTCTGCAGACCAATGGCCCGATTATATTCATAATTTTGCAATCTAATTTCAGTTAATCCTTCCGCAAATCAAATCATGTTTTCTCAAGAAATACTCATCAGCTTGGTTGCCCTTACCCTATTGGAAATCGTTCTGGGCATTGACAATATCATTTTCATTAGCATTTTAGCCAACAAAGCACCCAAAGGCAAAGACAAACAAGCACGTCAATATGGACTACTATTGGGAATGGTGGTGCGTATCATCATGTTACTTGGTATCAACTGGATTCAAAAACAAGAGCATCCGTTGTTTACAGTCTTTGCTCATCCGATTTCGGGCAAAGACATTCTCCTCATTTTGGGCGGATTATTCCTATTGTACCAAAGTGTCCATGAAATCCACATGAAAATGAAAGGTCTGGAGGAAGAAATCAAGGAAAGAACCGATGCCAAAGGTTGGACCGCCATCTTACTTCAAATGGTTTTGATTAACGTGGTATTCAGCTTGGACTCCGTAATTACCGCCGTGGGAATGGCCAACGATGTTTGGGTGATGATAGTGGCAGTGATTATATCCATGATGGTGATGCTTTGGGCCAGCGAGCCGATTGCCAACTTTGTTAACAACAATCCGAGCATCAAGATACTGGCATTGTCTTTCCTGGTGCTAATTGGCGTAAGTCTGTTGGGTGAAGGTTTCGGACAGCACATCAACAAAGGGTATATCTATTTTGCCATGGCCTTTTCTTTCTCCATTGAACTCATCAATTTGAGATTGGATAAAAATAAGTAAGGCCCATTTGGGGAATTCTGCTATTAGAAGTTCAGATCAATGAATTGGTGCCATGTCATTGATTGATAATGCAAAAAGCGCCGTCTGAATGGTAGGTCTGAATTTTGCATAATTCTGAAAGCCAATCTGCCTGATTGGTTAAAAAATACTGTAAAAAGTGAATCCTTCTCTCCTGGGGATTCTCCACAGAGAACGTGTCGCTTTGCATCGTCTGAATGGCCCTCCATGTTTCATCGGAAAGTTTGGATGATATAAACTTAGACGTGGCTTCTTCCGTTGTTTTTCTGTGGGATTTCAAAAAAGCCTCCACCTGTTTTTTCGTATCCCCCAGCAATTCACTTTTCCATTGATACAGGATTTGAAGGTATTCTTGCATTCCAGATTCAATCTTTTCATTCACCACATCCAAGGCGCTGTTGCCTGCCAATCTCTCCATCAACATAGACTTGAGAACTGAAACATCCGTAAACAAATCTTGGGGCCTAAGTCCAATCTGATTGATTTTCTTGTTTTGTGCCGCAGAAACTACAACCCCACCCATCCGATGAATCAAGGCTGGCACTGGCAATGCCAATTGAGCAAATACCTTGGTCGTCTGTAACCAATAAAAATATTCCGTAGGTCCAGCAATGTATGCCACAGAGGGCAAAATGGCTTGTTGGTACAACGGCCTAAGTAACACATTGGGCGAGAGTCGTTCCGGTTGATTTGCGAGGATGTCGCGCATGGCCTCCGCCGACAACTTTAGACCCGTTTCAACCAACACAAACCCGTCCAAATCCTTCGCAATCCGCTCCCTTCGATGCGCATCGAGCCAAAATACATTGCATTCTCTGAAATGCGCTGGCGGGTGAATTTTGTGTTTTTTCAATTCAGCAGATTGCTCTGAAAAGGCTTCAAAAACTGTATTGTCAAATAAATCTGCCTCAAATATTTTGTTCGCTCTGCGTTTGAGTAAATCAACATTGGGATCCAAAACCAGCAGACCAAATTCCGCGAAAAAGGACGAAACCAACTCAAACGTTGCTTTTCCCAAAGTTTGCCCTTGCAAACGATACACCAATTCCAATTTCTCAATTCTCTGCAACGCCACGGGATCTCTTTGAAACTTTTGCTTCATCCAATCCCACACCCCCCCTATATCTTCCGTTGGAATATCGCCAACCCCCGTTTTCCAGTCAAATTCACAAGTAAAACGATCACCAAATAAATCCACATGGTTGATCTCAGCTACATCGTGGTCTTCCGTTGCCATCCAAAACAAAGGAACAAAGTGCTGATTCGAAAATCGTTGATTTAAATCATTACACAACACGATGGCCGAAGCAATTTTATAAATCACATACATCGGACCCAAACCCAGATGAATCTGCTGGCCTGTAACCACCAAAAACGTGCTTTCTTGCATAAGCCGATTTAGATTTTCTCTTTGCGATGCTGACCCGCCATCGCCCAACTGAGATGTCAGTATGCCAACCAATTCCTCGCGTTGCTCCGAACCAAACTGACTGCCTACTTGGCGGATGATTGTCTCCCAATCGCTGTAAATCCCCTCATGCGGATAAATGCCCAAAGATTCAGTACTCCAGGCACTTCTTCTCAGCGTGTCCGAGATGTAATCTATGGGATATGATTGGGTTACAACATTCACGATTTCACAACTTCACCAAACAAATCGTAGGTGGAAGCATCGGTAATTTTCACATCGGCGAAATCACCCATGCGCACGTAATTGTCTTTTGCTTGGACTCTAACTTCATTATCCACTTCGGGGCTGTCGTATTCGGTACGACCTACGAATTCATCCCCTTCCAAGCGATCAAACAACACTTTTACTGTCTGTCCTTTGAGGGATTGATTGAAAGCTTCGGATATACTCATTTGGGATTCCATGACGGCATCGGAACGACGTTGTTTTTCTTCTTGAGAGATATCATCCAACAGCGTATGGGCGTGGGTATTTTCCTCATGTGAATAGGTAAAGACGCCCAATCGTTCAAACTTTATCTCCTCAATTGCATCAATCAAATCTCTCACATCGGCTTCTGTTTCTCCGGGATGACCAACCAACAATGTGGTTCGCAAAGCAATTCCAGGAACCCGTTCGCGAATCGTATTCAGTACCTCGTACGTTCTGCGCTTGGTAATTCCACGTCGCATCGTTTTCAGCATATTGTCTGATATGTGCTGTATGGGGATATCCAAATAATTACAAATGTTACTGCGTTCGGCCATTACGTCTAACACATCCAATGGAAACTGCGATGGATAGGCATAATGCAAGCGCAACCACTCCAAGCCTTCCACATCAGAAAGATGCTTCATGAGGTCGGCCAACTTGCGATCGCCATAAATATCCAAACCATAACTGGTAGAATCCTGGGCAATCAGCATCACTTCTTTCACACCATTCTTCACCAATCCCTGAATTTCTTTTTTGATGATCTCAATCGGTCTGGAAACGTGCTTACCTCGCATCAGCGGGATGGCACAGAACGAACAAGGTCGATCGCAACCCTCAGAAATCTTGGTATAGGCGTAATGCTTCGGCGTCGTTTGCAAACGCTCCCCAACCAACTCATGCTTATAGTCGGCCCCAACCGTCCTCAACAGATGCGGCATGTCCAATGTACCAAACCAGGCGTCTACTTCAGGTATCTCTGATTGGAGTTCCTCTTTGTAACGGTGCGACAAACAACCGGTAACGAATAACTTTTCGATATTTCCTTGCGCTTTTGCATCGGCATAGGCCAAAATGGTATCGATACTTTCTTGTTTTGCGTTTTCGATGAAGCCACACGTATTGACAATTACGATATCCGCATCGTTTTTGGTGCTTTCATGAGCCACATCAAACTGCGATGCTTTGAGCTGGCCCATGAGGACTTCACTATCCACTAGGTTTTTGCTACAGCCTAGGGTAATGACGTTGATTTTGGTTTCTTTATTCGATTTGGTTTTCACGATACAAAAATCGATTTGATAAAATCGTACTTGTTAAACAGCTTAAGATCTTCGGCTTTTTCGCCAAGACCAATATATTTTACGGGCAGGTTATAGGCATGACTAACACCAATCACCACTCCTCCTTTTGCTGTACCATCCAACTTGGTCACTGCCAAGGTATTCACTTGTGTGGCTGCCGTAAATTGCTTGGCCTGCTCAAATGCATTTTGGCCAGTTGTGGCATCAATCACCAACAACACTTCGTGGGGCGCATCGGGTTTAAATTTCTCAATAACACGTCGGATTTTTGACAATTCGTTCATCAAACCCACCTTATTGTGCAAACGTCCGGCCGTATCAATTATCACGACATCTGCGTTTTCTTCCACGGCTTTTTTTACCGCATCAAAGGCCACGGAAGCGGGATCGGTATTCATTCCATGTGACACGATGGAAACTCCAGCGCGATTCTGCCAAATGGTCAGTTGCTCCACCGCCGCTGCACGAAAAGTATCTCCCGCACCCAAAACAACTTTCTTGCCTAGCTGTGCATAATGATGGGCCAATTTTCCGATGGTCGTGGTTTTACCCACACCATTTACACCCACAACCAATACAACATAGGGGGTTGAAGCGCCTTGGAGCGACAAATCACGCGCAACTGGGTTGGCGACATCGGGCATCAATTTAGCAATCTCATCGGCCAGCAATTCATGCAATTCATCTTGGGAGACATAAGCATCCTTTGAAACACGCTTCTCTAAATTCTCAATGATCTGAACGGTGGTCTCTACGCCCACATCAGACGTAAGCAATACTTCCTCCAATTCATCAAGAAAAGCGGCGTCGATTTGACGTTTCCCGGTAAAAAGTCGACCCAATTTTGACAAAAAACCGGTGCGCGTTTTTTCCAGTGCTTGCTGCGTTTGCGCGGCTTCTGGAGTTATTTCCTCGGCTTTGGCTTTGTTTTTTGAGAACCAGTTAAACATTGAAATGGGGTTTGGTGATGTGAAGGTAAAAAAAAAGCCCCATGAAGGGGCTGTAATATCTCAGAAATTACAAATTATTTCGCGAAGAATGCCTTTACCTTATCGGCGGGCAAAATTTCTTCTTTGAAAGAATACGCACCACTCTTTGGTGATTTAACGACTCTAATTGCTTTCACGTATTCGCTACCGGCATCTGCTCTTTTGAGCGTTGCTACTACCTTCTTTGCCATTATTTGATCTCCTTATGCATTGTTACTTTGCGCATGTATGGGTTGTATTTCTTCAACTCAATACGCTCAGCTGTGTTTTTCTTATTTTTGGTGGTGATGTAACGGCTCATGCCGGCTACTCCCGATCCTTTTTGTTCTGTGCATTCAAGAATCACTTGAACGCGGTTTCCTTTCTTTGCCATGATTAAATCTTTCCTTTCTTAAACAAATTATTGATGCAAGAAGAAATTCCTTTCTTATCGATGGTTTTGATGGTAGACGCTGCTACTTTCAAAGTAATCCACTCCCCAGTTTCGGGGATATAGAACTTCTTGGTCTGAAGGTTTGGGTAAAAACGACGCTTCGTCTTCTTGTTAGAATGCGAAACATTGTTGCCCTTCAAGGCCTTCTTTCCGGTTAAA
>CAZZKP010000079.1:0-9070 GCA_964654675.1 uncultured Bifidobacterium sp.
CGGATGGGTTTTTAAGAGGGATTTTTTTAGGCTTTGGGAAAAGGTGACGGTTGCTGCGCCGGTGAGTTTGGCTGCGCAACGCAGTATGCACGCCTATCTTGGTGGGGCAAAACCTTTCGTATTGTTTAGAAATGTGGTAGATACATCGGTGTTTCACTTCAAGGAACCCCACAAGGATCCGGCATTGCCATTTGCCTTTTTGCATGTGTCATCGCTGGAACCCCGAAAGAACATCTTTGGCATGTTGCGAGCCTTTGCCGCGCTCAAACAAAAACACCCCAGCTGGCGAATGCAATTTCGATTGGTTGGAGGGGCCAATGAATTGTATTTAAGCCAAGCAAGAACCTTTGCCTTTGGATTGGGGTTGCTCCATATTTTTCAACCGAGCGTGGCATTTTTTGGACCGAGAAATGCGTCGGATGTGGCTTTTCAAATGCAAGAGGCGGATGCTTTTGTTTTGTTTTCGGAAATGGAAAATGCTCCTTGTGTGATTTCTGAGGCACTCTGCTGTGGTTTGCCGGTGATTTCTTCGTCCGTTGCAGGAATTCCAGAAATGGTGGATGTTGAAAATGGCTTGTTGGTTGATTCTATGGATGAAGCAGCACTGACCCTTGCGATGGAAAAGGCGTATTTGGATCATGCGAATTGGAATCGAAAGGCAATCGCTGAAGATGCTGCGAGCAAATATGCCCAAAATGCGGTGGCCGAAGTGTTGGATTTGTCGTACAGAAATTTGATTCATCTATGTGCGGAATAGGGGGTTGGGTTCATTTTGGCGGTAAGCCCAACGTTCATATGGAAGCGTTTGGCCAGTCCTTGGTGGAAGGTCTAAAACATCGCGGACCCGATGGATTTGGGGTAGAGGTGTTTGGTGGTGAGGGCGCTGGTATCGCTGTGCTCATGCATAGAAGGTTGTCGATTTTGGGATTGAGCGACCTAGGAAAACAGCCCATGCAAAGTGCGGATGGTAGATATTGGATTTCCTTTAATGGGGAGATTTACAATTACTTGGAGCTGGCATCGGAATTCGGATTTACGACTCACTCTGGCACCGATACAGAAGTTTTGCTGCAGTTGTGGAGTGAAAAAGGGGTTGATTCCATTGCGCTTTTGGATGGTTTTTTTGCTTTCGCCATTTGGGATACAGAACGAAAGGAGTTAACCTTAGCCAGAGACAAAACGGGGGTAAAGCCTTTGTATTATTACTTGGAAAGGGATTGCGACAACGATGAAAATGCCATTAAATCACTGTCGTTTGGCAGCGAGGATTTTGCCTTGCAGCAAGCCCTCGAAGTGCAAGGGGTAACCGTTTCGCTCAATAAAAAGGCATTGAAATCGCACTTGAAAGAGGGCGCATCAGACAGAAATATGCTGTTCAACGGAATATGTGAGTTGGACATGGGCAGTTGTCTAACGTATCGTTGTTTGGGTTTGGATTCCGCGTTGAATCCGATTTCTGATTGGGGCCGGGTGATCATTGAGCCCTGGCATACGGGCGATTGTTTGAGGTTGGACGACGGTGCGGCTTGGAAACGCCAGTTAGGATTGAAAGAGGAGCCCAAGAATCATGTCGAATTGTTGCGGTCGCAGTTGATGTTGGGTATGAAGAAACGACTTCGCAGTGATGTTCCCATTGGATTTGCGGTGAGTGGCGGGATAGATAGTGCCGCTTTGGTGGGGATGGCGAGGGAGATCTTAGGGAAAGAGGCGCATTTGCATGTATTTTCGGTGATTGCACCAGGGATGGATGGCGATGAAAGTGAATTTCAGAAATCGGTGGTGGAGCACGTGGGTGGGATTTGGCATACGGTGGATGTCCGTGCGTTTGACGGAAAATATTTAGAACGGTATATAAAGGCCACGCATCGCATTCCGGTGGCTTGGAATAATTTGGCGCATTTTGCATTGTGTGAGGCGGTGAAGGCCGCTGGGGTAACAGTGCTGTTTAATGGTCAGGGTGCGGATGAATTGTTTGGGGGGTATCCTCATTATTACAAGGCCGCATTTTGGAATGAGAAAAATACACTTTGGCCAAATCGACGGAAATGGCCCCTGGGTTTTGGGTCGGTGGGGAAGCAGTGGTTTAAGGCGGTCTTGGGTAGTTGGGCTGGACGTCCTTTTGAAACGTGTGTGGATGTTTTAATGCGCAAGGATTATTACGGAGAAAGGCTAACGCAATTGTTGCGGTTTGAGGATAGAAATGGAATGGCGGCGGGGATTGAATCGAGGAATCCCTTTGCCGACGATTATCGCATGGCGGATGCATGGTTGAATCTATGGATTGATGAGGAATGGAGTTTGGAGGGCTCACTGACATCGCGTTTGTTGGATGGGTATTCCAAGGGGTATTTGCGCAAAGCGATGGATGTGGGTTTGGTGCCAAGTCAGGTTTTGTGGAGGGTTGATAAAAAAGGATTTTCGGTGCCAAAGAATGAATTGACGGCCCGGGAATGGGTTGTGTGGAAGGATTGGATTTTGTCTGACCGATTGGATGGTCTGGTGTCACGCCGTCAGCGGCAGAAGGCGATAGATTACGTATCGACGAAATGGGTGACAAACGGACAGGGGAAGGACTCAAAACCCAGGGGTTTCAGTGGTGGTGATGTGAAATTGTTGGATGAGGTTTTCCGATGGGCGTCTGTGGGATGTTTTTTGGAGACTTTTCCATGTAAAATTGAAGGAGGCGGCGATGGGTCATGAGGCAATAAATGTAGAACGAAATGCTCTTGGGAAATTGGAATTAGCGAACAAGAATTCGGTTTTTCAGGACGGCGGTCCGGTTCGGACATTTGGCTGGCAGCTGGCCAAAGCGGTGATTGCGGCCTTGGTGGTTGTGATTTATTCTCGGGGTATGGGTGCTTACGGTAGGGGTGCTCTTTCGATTTTGCTTTTGTATTTACAATTGACATTGATGGTGAGCGAGATGGTAGCCGGTGGGGCATTGGCGAACTTGCTGACGAAATTTCCCATACGACGCATTTTGCCAATGGCTTGGTTCTTTTTGTTGTTGGTTTTGTCTGTGGCCTATGGAATTGGCTGGTTTTTTTGGGTTGTTCCGAATGCGGGTACATATCCCATTTGTTTGGATCATCCCAAGGTGATTACGCTCAATTTGCTCTTTTTTCAGGGATTGTTTCTCGGGGGATTGAATATTCAGTTCAATCTGTATCAAGCCCGGGGCTGGGTGCATCGTAGAAACAAATTGCAGGTATCCATGGAGGTCCTGAAGTTGTTGGGATTGCTATTGTTATTTGAAGCGATGTATGGTATTGTTTTCCCCAAGCAATCGGCGATAGAATTCGGTCAAAATTTGCGCATGGCTCAGAATTTATTGGAAGGCCAAACCTTGCATTATGTCTACGGATTTGATGAAATGGCGATATTATGGGTGCTGGTCTATGCTTCGGGCGCAGTTTGGTTGTTTTCTTTGTGGCAGTCTCGGTCGTTGTTTTCAGCAGGTTCGATATTCAAAGGCGGGGCGAATCAATCCCATGGCTCCAGTGTAGAGGTTTTAGATGAAGACCAACGCGGATCAAACCATGGATCGTTTTGGGGTTCAATTCATCCACCCAAAGAGATGTTTTACAGCGGCGTATTGTCGCAGCTCGGGCATATTTTGCTATTTCTTTTGTATCGATTGCCTTTGTGGTGGATGGCGGCGCAATATGGAAATTCACTGGCAGGATTGCTGGCAAATGCCTTGTTGATTGCCGATACCATTTGGATTTTTGGCAATTCTTACGGCACGATTCTACATTCCAGAATGTTGGTTTCATCTGTTACTTCGGGGGTCCGGAATCCTCGCGAAATTTCTGTGTTTGGTGCCCCGTATAGGAAATTCCACAAGTTGCTTTCGAGATATGTCGTGATTTCTACAACGGGAACCCTGTTTGCTGTCCTTGCGGCGATGTTGGTGCCAAACGCGCTCTATGTCTTCGTTTTTGGTGAGACATTTTCTGGGCTCAAAGAAACCTTGTTTTTGATTTCGCCTGCCGTGGTTTTTTTGGGAATCGCAGCACCCATCGGACATTACTTGCACGCACAAAATCGTTTCAAAGAATTGATTGTAAGTTATGGTTGTGCCGTTTTGGTTCTGGTATTGTTGTGGTTCGGGGTGGATGGATTCTTGTCGGCATTTGACTTCAAGGATACCGGCGCTATTTCTCAGGGGTTCTTTTTGAGATTGGTGTCGTGTTTCGGAAAATTCATGTCGGTCAATTTGGCCTTTTTGGTTCTTCTTTTTTTGAATTATCGACAGGTTAAGCACATTTTGAGATTCCGGGCTAACGCATTTATTTTGTTGAGGTTCCTAAGGAGATATTTCGCCAAATAATAGGCCCTTCTTGTATAGTATTTAACACAATCGCCACATGTGTTGAACAACCTCTAAAGTTTACACTTATTTTTGCCCCACTTAACTAAAAAAAGTACATATATGTCAACCCCTAACAATGGTGGAACTCCAAGATACAATCCACTTGAGAGCATGCAGCGTCGCTTCGATGAAGCCAAAGAGAAATTAGGATTGGATGATCAATTTGCGAATGTCTTGCGCGTACCCGACAAGGTGGTTGCGGCAAATATCCCAGTGACTATGGATGATGGTACAATTCGCGTTTTTGAAGCATATCGCGTAGTTCACAGTGTGCATTTGGGTCCTTCTAAAGGTGGAATACGTTACAGTATGGATGTTCACTTGGACGAGGTGAAGGCCTTGGCAGCTTGGATGACTTGGAAGTGTGCGGTGGTGAATGTGCCTTACGGCGGTGCGAAAGGGGGGATCAAGTGTGATCCTCGCAGTATGAGTAAGGGAGAATTGGAGCGCTTAACTCGTGGATACACATTGGCCATGCGCAATGTATTTGGTCCAGATAAGGATATTCCCGCGCCGGATATGGGTACAAGTGCCCAAGAAATGGCTTGGATTGTAGATGAATTTAGTAAAATTAGCGGACACAATTCTTACGCAGTGGTTACGGGAAAACCTTTGGTTTTGGGTGGTAGCTTAGGTCGTGTAGAAGCAACAGGTAGAGGCGTAATGGTGAGCACTCGCAGTGCGATGGCCAAATTGGGATTGAACCCAACCAACACCACCTGCGTTGTTCAAGGGTTTGGTAACGTAGGAAGTATTTCAGCCAAGTTGATTGCCCAGTTGGGTGTGAAAATCGTCGCGATTTCTGATGTTACCGGTGGGTATTACAATCCTGAGGGAATTGACGTTGCGGAGGCAATGGCTTATGTAGCCAACAGTGCATCTCGCAGTTTGGAAGGTTTCAAAGGCGGAAGCCAAGTGACCAACGGAGAATTGTTGGAGTTGCCTTGCGATATTTTGGTGCCTGCTGCGATGGAGGATCAAATCACGCCAGAAAATGCAGGTCGTATCAAAGCGAAAATGATCGTGGAGGGGGCAAACGGACCAACAACTGCGGAGGCGGATTCAATATTGAACGAAAAAGGAATTTTGGTGGTTCCAGATATTTTGGCCAATGCTGGCGGAGTTACTGTATCATACTTTGAGTGGGTACAGAACCGTTTGGGATACTATTGGACGGAAGAGCGTGTAAACCGTCGTGCCGATCGCGCGATGAAGCAAGCGTTTGATAATGTGTATGCTACGGCCGAGAAGTACAACGTAAACATGCGTATTGCGGCCTATATCGTTGCTTTGGATAAGGTAGCGAGTACGTTGAAGTTGAGGGGTTCTTTCTAAAATGAGATTACACAGAGAAGGTTTTACCATCATTTTTGTCACCACGTTGGTGTTGGCTTTGCTCAATTACGGCATGCAATCATGGCTGGGAGAGGGTTTGGTTTCTCAGATTTTCCTGGGGATGAGTCTGTTCTTTTTTGTCATGGTGGTGCAGTTTTTTCGCAATCCATCGAGGACAACGCCTCAAGGCGAAGGATTGATTATTGCGCCAGCCGATGGGAAAGTGGTTGTGATTGAGGAGGTTGAAGAACCCGAATATTTCAAAGACAAGCGCAAGCAAATCAGTATTTTCATGTCGCCTGTGAACGTGCATGTGAACCGGGCTCCCGTTTCGGGCAAAGTGCTTTATTACAAGTATTTCAAAGGGAAGTACTTGGTGGCATGGCATCCCAAGAGCAGCACGGAAAATGAAAGAACCACGGTTGTGATGGAAGAGGGTGGAAAGCAAATTTTGTTTAGGCAGATTGCAGGTGCGTTGGCTAGACGGATTGTGTGTTATGCCAAGCCTGGGATGGAGATTGCAAGGGGTGGGGAGTATGGTTTCATCAAATTCGGAAGTCGAATCGATATTTATTTGCCCTTGGATGCTGAGGTTTTGGTGCAATTGGAGCAGAAAACGGTTGGCGGAGAGACGGTGATTGCGAAGTGGTAAAATGTGAAGTTTGCGTTGTATATTTGTTTAAATAACAAAAAAGATATGAAAAAATTACTCGTTTTAGGATTGTTCATTGCAGGATTTGCGATGACGTCTATGGCTCAGAATGCAGCCCAAGCAGTAGAAAATACACCCGCTGTTGAGGTGGCAAAGGTGGCTCCAGCGGCGGATGCGGTTGCTCCAGTAAAAGCCTGTTGCAAAAAAGAAGGTTCTGCAGGATGCAGCAAAGCAGGTGCTGCCAATGGTGAGGTAAAAGCTTGTTGCAAGAAAGAGGGTGCCGCTGTAGGTGCGGCAGGTGCGCCCAAAGCGGGTTGCAATGGTGCAGCCGGTGCTGAACACAAATGTGGTGGACACGAAGGTGCTGCTGTAGGTGCGGCGGCGGGAGCTCAAGCGGTTCCGGCGACAGAAAAGAAGCAGTGCGGTTCTGAATGTCAGAAGCCTTGTTGCAAGAAGGGTAACTAATCATCGGATTTCGCGGGGTGAATTCTCCCGTCGAAACGTGGGTTATCCAACGGCAAAAAATTTTATCGATTACAAGAAAAAGGCGCCGCAGGCGCCCTTTTTTATGAAATCCCATCGAAACCTTGTGCGATAGAGTTTATATGTGAAATCTCTGTTGTTCTTTTGCAGTACGGATGGACAAAGGATTTAGACGTATTGTTTTTATGCTCATGGGCCTCACGGCCATCACGGTGATTTCCGTTGGCGTTTATCTATGGTATAATTTCAATACCCGCAGCAATTTGGTGCTGGTAATTCCCGCATCGTCTAAGTGGTTTTTGCATGTGCAAACCAAGAAACTTCGCAGCGATTTTGCGGCCTCAACCACGCCTCCCAAGAGTGTTGACTCGTTAAAAAACACCATTGCATCGCTTTCTGTTTTCAAAGGCGTTAAAGATGCTTCTGAACCCGGAATAGGTCTTTACTCTGATGTTGTTGCCTTTGAAGTGGATGGCGGCAAATTTTTGTGTCTGTCGCTCACCTCTGAAGAAAAATTCAAGGCATTTGTGGCGAAGATGCAAAAACAACAACAACTGCATAAATCCATACAGAAATCGAGATACACCTACGCAAAATTTGCATCGAAAAATGCCTATTTGGTATATCAATACAAGGTTTGTATGGTCTTTGTTCCCAACGATTCGCTGGAAAATGCACTGTCTAACGAGAAAATTTTGGATGTGGTATTTCCTGAGAAGACCCATACGATGATGCAAAATCCCACAGTTCAAGCCCTGTACGAAGACGAACCCGAATTGGTTTTTTTTGCCTCTGATAAGTCGTACGGATTGTCTCAAGCCATTGATTTTCCTGTGGTTTCAGATAGCAAGGCCCCCTTTGCCAATCCGGTGAAATTTATCTACCCCACCTTGATGTTGGAAGGGGGCGATAAATCTGAGTCGGGTAAGATGTTGGAATCAAAAGCATCAACAGCGAGCAAGGGATCGTCCAAGCCATCGCCATTGATGTTGGCGGCCAAGGCCAAACTCCCAATCAATATTGATGCGAGCATTAATTCAAAAAACGAAATGGATGCGCACACCGCACTCGATTTGGTATTACGCATTTTCAATCAATCGATTCACCAAATTTCTCAATGAAAATACAAGATTTACTTAAGGAACGGATTCTTATCATCGATGGGGCAATGGGCACCATGATTCAGAAGCATAAGCTATCGGAAGAAGATTATCGAGGGACAAGATTCGCCCATTTCGACCATCCGTTGCAGGGGAATAACGATTTGTTGGTTCTTACCCAACCACAAATCATTTCGGATATTCACAAGGCTTTTTTGGCGGCGGGTGCAGATATCTTGGAGACCAATACCTTCAATGCCAATTCGATTTCGATGTTGGATTATCACATGGTTGACTTGGTAAAAGAACTGAACACGGCAGCGGCGAAATTGGCTTTGGACGCGGCGGCGGAATACACAGCCATGAATCCCAATAAGCCTCGTTTTGTGGCGGGTTCCATCGGACCGACCAATAAAACAGCGAGTCTATCGCCTGATGTCAACAATCCCGGCTATCGCGCAGTTTCTTTTGATGATTTGGTGACCTGTTACACAGAACAAGTGGTCGCTTTGATTGATGCGGGCGTCCATTTGTTATTGGTGGAAACGGTGTTTGATACCTTGAATTGTAAGGCGGCTTTGTTTGCGATCAATACAGTGAAGGAAGAGCGGGGCTTGGACATTCCTGTGATGGTGAGCGGCACAATTACCGACAATTCAGGTCGTACTCTTAGCGGTCAAACGGCAGAAGCATTTTGGGTGTCGATTTCTCACGGCAATTTGATGAGTGTGGGTTTGAATTGTGCATTGGGAGCCCCGCAAATGCGTCCTTTTATCGAGGAAATGGCCAGGGTTGCGTGGGTTCCAATCAGTTGTTATCCGAATGCTGGTTTGCCGAATGAATTTGGTGAATACGATGATTCTCCAGAGGGGATGGCTGCGGTTTTGGAAGACTGGTGTAAAGAGGGTTGGGTAAATATTGTGGGTGGATGCTGTGGCACAACCCCCGATCATATTCGTGCGATTGCTACGGCAGCTGCGAAGTATGCCCCAAGGCCGATTCCTGTCCAAGTTGAAGTATCGATGTAACAATTCTGAAATAAATTATTTTATCTCAATTCTCCGTATCTTTGCCCCATAATCATGGCTGACGTTCAAACTCAGAATATGCCCGCAACATCATTTG
>CAZZKP010000080.1:0-9002 GCA_964654675.1 uncultured Bifidobacterium sp.
TGGATGGATATCATGTGGTACACATCGACAAGGCCATCCCACAGGCGAACATCGTAGTAACGGCTACAGGTAACTGTAACATCGTAACGGCAAAGCATTTTGAGTCGATGAAGGACAAGACCATCGTTTGTAACATTGGTCACTTCGATAACGAAATTGATATGGCTTGGTTGAACAAAAACTATGGCAATACAAAGTATACCATCAAGCCACAGGTGGATGTTTACAATTTGAATGGCAATGAAATCATCGTATTGGCTGAAGGTCGTTTGGTGAACTTGGGTTGCGCAATGGGTCACCCCAGTTTTGTGATGAGTAATAGCTTCACGAACCAGACATTGGCTCAGTTGGAATTGTGGAACAACCACGCGAGTTACAAAAATGAGGTTTACGTGTTGCCAAAGCATTTGGACGAGAAGGTTGCGAAATTGCACTTGGCGCACATCGGTGCTGAGTTGACAGAGTTAACTGTTGAGCAAGCGGATTACATCGGTGTGAACGTGAACGGTCCTTACAAGAAGGATACCTACAGATATTGATTTACGGGATGTCCCTTGTCATTTCCGGGGACGTTTTTTTATGATATCAACAAGAAAAAAGGGGGCTGCGCCCCCTTTTTTCGTTACTCCATGAAAGTTGAGGGGTCGATTGCAGTCCGACGAAGCTGGGTCGATTTGTCCAATTATTCCAGTATACTCAACTTTTGAATCTATTTTTTTCACTGAACTCGCACAGCATTGGAAACGGGCAACAGCAAATTGTACTAACCGCGCCATCCTCAGGCATCTACTTCATTGAAGTGGAGGGCGCGGGGAAGTTGTTGAAATGGATGGTGGAGTGAATTTTGCTTTAAAGCGCTGTTGTTATTTGATTGTCTTTAGGCTATCGATAATAATTGGAACAAATTCTTCTATGATACTCCAAACAATGGAATTGTCTACCCCTGCATAATCGTGCACGATTCGATTACGAAATCCTCTAATTCTATACCACTCAATGTGGTTGTGTTTTTCTTTGAAATCTTCCGGAAGTCGATTTGCGGCTTCTCCGATGATTTCAAAGTTCCTAATCACTGCGTCTATCAATAAATCATTGGTTTCAAACTCCTCAAATGTCACACTCTTCGTGTACTTTAGGATTTTTTCAGCACTTTTGATAATATCCTCGATGAGTAGCTCTGGAGATGATCGTTTAGACATAATGGATTTCTGATTTAATGAGATCAAAAAACTTTGAATTGACGCCATTTTTCGACACGAGATCTACACGGCGATGGAACTTGCTTTCTAAAAATTCTGCAAGATCAATAAATTCAATTCCAACGGGTCGCGAAAAGTCTACGATGATATCAATGTCGCTGTTTGATGTGTAATCATCGCGAAGTACAGAGCCGAACAATCCAATGGTAGAAACAGCGAACCTTTCAGACAGCAGAGGCCGAATGCTATGTAACGTGCTTAAAATGAATTGTCGCGATTCCATAAAACAAAGATAATCACATAATGATTAAACTCAATTCGAACATTTATTGCTTGGAATTGATGCGATATTTCTGATTTTTTGCAAATCTGAAATACCTGTGATTCAATCGATTGATGGGTTGGGGTTGCTCAAAGGGTGCGCCAATGAACAGGCTGTCGTTGATTTGGCTGTTGGTCGTGGGCCAATCTTTGATTTCCTCGGGCGACATGATTTTTGCGGTGCGGGTTTCATTCAGTCCGATCCATTTTGAGGCGATGGCTGTTTCGTAGCTCAATCCCCACAGTGAACCTTTTTGAGAAAGTGCATTTGCGATTTTCGCAACATTGTTGTTTGCCCCATGGTCTTCGTCGGGTTGCTGAATAAGCAGTTTCGCATGGGGTTGCGTTTTTACCAAATCGAACAGGAGTTGTTTCCTTTCGGTGTAGTTTGGCAGATGTTTCTGTATGCCGAGCATCATTGAAAAGGCCAAAAACCCCAAGGGGATGCCAATGATTTGCTGGGTTCGGGAACGCGCCTTGGTTTGGTTATGGGCATACGCCCCCGGTTGTTCGTCGATTGGATTCGTTGATGCGAGGGCTGAGTTGTTTGCGTTCCATGGAAAAACACCCATCGATAGCATGCCGATCACTGCAATGGGGTAAAAGAATTTTTCCATGTTGATGTGTGCATCGCCTTGGGAATAAATCAGGATGGCAGCGAGGGTATCGACCAAGAAAATCGCAAAGTACATGGAAGTGGTGATGCGCGAGGGTTTAAGCAATCCGACGATAAAACAGGCGATGGCGGTTGCGGCGGGAATGAAAAACCAAGAGGCGTGCATGAGATAGTTTACGCTAAATAGATGGGTAAATTGCGTGAAATTCTGGATGTTCATCAATGTGCCATAGAGCTGCGCGTCGTAGGGGTTGCTTGGGGCGATGAGTTGTTTGGCGATGAATAATCCGGTGAGAGCAATCGCAAGCGATAGGGTTTGCTTGAATTCCAATTTTCGCCATCCAAATAACACCAAAATGGGGAGGAATAAAATGCCAGCGGGGTGTGACAGCCATGTAATGGTGATCGATAAAAAGAGTAACTGGGGGAGTCGTTTCACGTCCAATTGAATCCATTGAATGCCGGTAATAAAGGCCAGTGTGCTGAGTCCAATTTCACTGTAACCAATAAAAAACGCCTCGCTTCCGCCGCCAAAAATCACCAAAAAATACGACCATCGAAGGGGGCTTTTGTAAAAGAAAATCCATCCCGCCCATGCCATTAGTGGGAGGATGAGGTTGATGCTCTGCATGATCCATCTGATAGGTGCGCCCAAATGGGAAAGGAGCTGACCCGGCCAAACCAATAGTTCGCAAGCAAATCGGTCGTAAAAGAGATTTTGGTGATTTAGGATTCTAAAAAGGGTGTAGGCACTGTCTGTGTGAAGCCATCTTTCGGCCCCTAAGGAGAAAACAACAAATAGGTAGATTGGCCAAAGGATTCCTTCTCCTTGAACTCCGATCCATCGTTGTTTCCACGTCATGGCGGATTATTCGGTTACCGTTTCCGTTTCTTCGGCAACCAGAACTGTACTCAAGATTTCGGGTTCGTCGTCTTTTTCCACGATGAGGTTGTCTATGATGAATTCCTGACGCTCCGGGGTGTTCTTGCCCATGTAGTAATTGAGCAGCTTTTCGATGTTCGATTCCTGGCTCAAGATTACCGGTTCTATGCGAATGTCGGGGCCAATAAAACCCGCGAATTCATCGGGAGAAATTTCGCCCAGTCCCTTAAATCTTGTGATTTCTGGTTTGTGTCCGAGTTTAGCAATCGCATTTTTTCGCTCTTCGTCGGAATAGCAGTAAATCGTTTCCTTTTTATTTCTTACCCTAAACAGTGGCGTTCCCAAAATATAAAGGTGTCCATTTCTCACCAAATCGGGGAAGAATTGCAAAAAGAATGTCATTAATAGCAATCGAATATGCATCCCATCCACATCGGCATCGGTGGCGATTACAATTTTGTTGAATCGCAAATTTTCAAGGCCTTCTTCGATGTCCAAAGCATGTTGAAGCAGGTTGAATTCTTCGTTTTCGTATACGATTTTCTTTTTGAGTCCATAGCAGTTCAAGGGTTTACCGCGCAAGCTAAACACTGCTTGGAGATTGGGGTTTCGGCTTTTGGTGATGGATCCGCTGGCACTATCCCCCTCGGTAATGAAGAGGGTTGTTTCAAAACGAATGTCTGATTTCGCGTCGGTGAGGTGGGTTTTGCAATCCCTCAACTTTTTGTTGTGCAGGTTGGCTCTTTTGGCGCGTTCTTTGGCCAATTTTTGCACTCCAGCCATGTCTTTTCTTTCGCGTTCGTTTTGCAGAATTTTCTTCAGCAAGGCGTCGGCTACGGTTGGGTTTTTGTGCAGGTAATCGTCGACGTTTTTCTTGATAAAATCGAGCATCGCCGTTTTGATACTCGGCCCATCGGGTCCCATGTCGGCGCTGCCGAGCTTCGTCTTGGTTTGGCTTTCGAACACGGGTTCCATGATACGAATGCTGATGGCTGCGGTGATGGAAGCGCGAATGTCCGTGGCGTCAAATTCCTTCTTGTAAAACTCACGAATGGTCTTCACGAAGGTTTCTCTGAAGGCAGCCAAGTGGGTTCCTCCTTGGGTTGTGTATTGGCCGTTTACGAAGGAGTAATATTCTTCCCCATAGGAATCTGTATGGGTAAAGGCAAGTTCGATGTCTTCATTTTTGACGTGAATGACGGGGTAAAGGGCGGCTTCTTCGGTTACTTTATGATCGAGTAGGTCGAGCAGTCCACGACGTGAAGCATAACTTTCTCCATTGAATCGAATGGTAAGGGCAGAGTTCAGGTAGGTGTAATTTTTGATTTGCTCTCGCAGAAATTCGCTGATAAAACGATAGTTCTTAAAGATGCTTGCATCCGGTTCAAACACCATGAGCGTTCCGTTGGGTTCGGTGGTATCGGTTTCGGGTGCATCGACCATGAGTTCACCTTTTTCGAATTCGGCGCGTTTTGTGCGACCATCGCGGAAACTCTGAACCACAAAGTAATTGGACAGGGCATTCACCGCTTTGGTACCCACCCCGTTCAGACCCACGGATTTTTGGAAGGCTTTGGAATCGTATTTACCTCCGGTGTTGATTTTGGAAACGCAATCAATCACTTTTCCCAGCGGAATGCCTCTTCCCCAATCGCGGATGGTCACCCGTTTATCGTCGATGGTGATTTCGATTTTCTTTCCATTGCCCATCACGTGTTCATCGATGGAGTTGTCCACGATTTCTTTCACAAGTACATAGATGCCATCGTCGGCCGCGGTTCCATCGCCCAGCTTTCCGATGTACATTCCCGGACGGAGCCTTATATGCTCTTTCCAATCAAGACTTTTGATTTCGTCTTCGGTATACCTAGCCACTTCGCTCATAAATACAATATTAGTCAATGGATTTCAATGGCTATTCCCGAGTTTTTCACATCATTCACTTATTTTTGCTTCATGAAATGGCATGGTTTGATTTGGGGATTGATTTTGATGGCGGGATGTACGAGTAAGTTTGATCGCGATTTTGAGAAAGTATCCAAATACGAGGCGTTGATTGTGCCCAAGGTTCAGTGGGATAAGTTGCCGGATTCGGCGGTGGTGTCGTTGATGACATTTGCCAAGGCCCATCCGGAATATAAAAATAGCAGTGATTTTGTGTATGTGTGTACGAAGTTGGCGGAGCGACAGGGTTTTGGTTTCAAGGCGGCGGAGTACAGTGAGTTTTATATCGAACAGTTTCAGCCCAAAGGAAAGCCTTTGATGGAGATGTTGGTGGTTGCGGCACATTATTACGAACAGGGGGGTGTGTTTGACAAGGCCTTGAAATATTATCGCAGATTGGCGGCGGAATTCCCCAAAGATGACATCGGTAAGCAGGCAATCGTGATGGTTGATATGTTGAGTTTGGGGTTAACGACTCCGGAGGCGCAAATGAATTACATTTTGAAAAAGGCGATGTCGGGAGATTCGGACGCTGGGCATGGCGCGGCGAAAGCGATTGATTCGGCCAAGGCGGTTGGTTCTTTGCGCAATTGATTGATATCCATGGGATTGTGAAGGCCAAGTTTGTAGATACTCACCAGCGGATTCACAATTATTTGCGAATTTCACTCACGGACAATTGCAATTTGCGATGTTCGTATTGTATGCCTGAAGAGGAATACGATTTTACGCCGGCCAGTCGATTGATGCAGGTGGACGAAATCGTGGAGATCGCCAAGGTTTTTGTGGCTGGTGGGGTGGACAAAATTCGCTTAACGGGTGGTGAGCCTTTGGTAAGGAAGGATGCGGGGGAGATCATTGAGAAGTTGAGTGGTTTGGGGGTGAAGTTGACAATGACAACGAATGCCACGCGGGTTCATTTATTTATTGACGCGATGAAGGCTGCAGGGATGAAGCAGGTGAATGTGAGTTTGGATACGTTGAATGCGGATACGTTTATTTTGTTGACCAAGCGCGATTTGTTTGAGCAGGTTCGATCGAACATCGACATGTTATTGGCCGAAGGATTTGAGGTGAAGGTGAATGCGGTGGTCATGCGTGGGGTGAATGATCATGAAATTTTGGACTTTGTACGATGGTCGTTTTTGAGCGGGGTTCACGTGCGGTTTATTGAGTTTATGCCGTTTGATGGGAATCATTGGGACAATGCGCGTGTGGTGACATGGCAGCAAATTTTGTTGATGGTGGAGGGTGCGTTCGGCGATGAAATTGAGGAGATGGCGCGGGTGCCCCATGAGACGGTGAAGCAGTATCGTTTGAAAGGCGGGAAGGGGACTTTTGCGGTAATCAGTACGATGAGTGCGCCTTTTTGTGGGGATTGCAATCGTTTGCGGTTAACGGCAGACGGGAAAATGAAGAACTGTTTGTTTAGTCGTGGCGAAACGGATTTACTGGGTGCGTTACGCAGAGGCGAATCGATTGGCCCATTGATTGAGGCGAATGTAATGGCCAAAGCGGCGGCATTGGGCGGTCAGTTTGGATCGGATTTGGGTTCGGTTGTGGCGGAAGACATTGTGAATCGCAGTATGATTACGATTGGCGGATAAGGAGTAACTTGCGTTGGATTTTATGAAAAAGATGATTTCTGTGGCTGAGGCCAGGGGTTTGATTGCGGAGCGTGTGTTGCGATTGGAATCGGTGTCGGTTCGATTGATGGAAGGATTGGGAAGGTGTTTGGCGGAGGACGTTTTTTCACCGATCGACATGCCGGGCTTTGCGCAGTCGGCGATGGATGGTTATGCATTCTCGTGGTTGGGGTATGAGGCAAACGGGAGGATGGAAATTGTGGGGGAGGTGGCCGCTGGCGCGGCCGAGGCAGGGCCGAGACCCGCGCCATACCAAACGGTACGTATTTTCACTGGGGCTCCTGTTCCGGAGGGGTTTGATACGGTATTGATGCAAGAAAAGGCATCGGTTCGGGATGGCATGTTGGAGGTGTTGGACCCCGATTTGGTTTGCGGCAGAAATGTGCGTTTGGCGGGCAGTGAAATCGCCAAAGGTGCGCTGGCGATGTCGAAAGGAACCCTTTTAACGGCCGCGGGAATAGGTTTTTTGGCCAGTTTGGGCATAGAAAAAGTGAAGGTGGTGAGGGAGCCACGTGTGACCTTGATCGTGACGGGGGATGAGTTGCAGCAGCCGGGTTTGCCATTGGGTTTTGGCCAGGTCTATGAATCGAATTCGCAATTACTCCAAGCGGCATTTTTGCATTTGCGATTTTCGCAACCCAAAATCGTGTATGCGAAGGACGATTTGGCTGGCATAACGGAATCGATTCGGTTGGCGATGTTGGACAGTGATATGATCGTAATGACGGGTGGGGTGAGTGTGGGGGATTACGACTTTGTGGTTCCCGCGGCCGAGGCCGCGGGAACCCAGTCCATTTTTCATAAAATCAAACAGAAGCCAGGAAAACCCCTGTTTTTTGGGGTGAAAGAGGACGTGGGTGCGAAAAAAACGGATTTGGTGACACCCAAACAGACGGTTGTTTTTGGGCTGCCAGGGAATCCCGCCTCGGTGTTGACGTGCTTCTATCAATATGTGTTGACCGCGTTAGAAGCGTTGAGTGGATGTCCGGTGTCGTTGAAAGCGAAGACCGCGACATTTACGGATGGATACAAGAAAAATCCGGGGCTGACACATTTTTTGAAAGGTATATATTCCGATGGCGTGGTTCGATTGCTAGGCGCCCAAGAATCGTATCGACTGAGTTCGTTTTCTGTCGCCAATTGCCTCATCGAAGTACCTGAGGAAAGCCACGAAATTGCTGCCGGAAGCACGGTTCTTGTCCATTTATTTGGCTAGGCCTCGGAACTCCATTAATTTCGAGCCATGGTGATGGATTATCCAGGGGCATGGTTGCTGTTGTTTTTTGCAATTGCTTTTCTCTATTCTGCGGTGGGACATGGCGGCGCCAGTGGTTACCTCGCTTTGATGTCGATTTTGCAAGTCGCCCCCGAACACATGAAACCCGTGGCGCTGATTTTGAATTTGGTGGTGAGTGGCATCGCCTTCATTCAATTTTATAGGCAGGGTCATTTTTTGTGGCGTCTCTTTTTGCCCATCGCGACACTCTCCATTCCGATGGCCTATTTGGGTGGGTTTACGCCGTTGAAGGACGATGTGTATCAGTTTGGGTTGGGCGTTTTTTTGTTGATTTCGGTTTTTCTTTTGAATGTCAATTTGCGCGGACGGATTTCGTTAAAAAATGATGACGAAAAACCCGTTTTGGCGGACAATGCATCGCAACTTTCCAGGGATTATTTGTTGGCGTCCGCAGTGATTGGCGGCGGGATCGGATATGTTTCAGGTCTTTTAGGTATTGGTGGTGGCATCTTGCTCTCGCCGGTACTTTTGCTTTTGGGGTGGACGCAGCAAAAACAGACGGCTGCAATGGGTGCGGCTTTCATTCTTGTCAATTCGAGCTCTGGTTTGGTTGGCTTTGTTCAGCAGCATCCGCTTGGGGTATCTACGACGGAAAAAGTGAATAATGTGGCGGAGGGAGCAATAACAGGCGGATCGGTTTTGGGTCTTTATTGGTTGTCGGTTTTGATGATTGTAGGTGCATTGATTGCCCCGGTTATTTTGGGCGGTGTCACCGGTTCTTGGTTTGGTTCTAAGAAGTTTAGCCATCGAGGAATGAAAGGGATTTTGTCGGTTGTGTTGCTGATTGCGGCAATCAAATTACTTTTGTGATGATGGAGATTCGATTGATGAGTTACGGGGCATTAACGGATATCACGGGGTGTGATGTGGTGGGAATAGTTATTCCACGTGATGTTATTTCAGTGGCAGAATTGATGTTGTTGTTGATTGAGAGATACCCTGACTTGGAGAAAAAAACCTTTCGCATTGCGGTGAATGAGCGATTTGTTGCGGGGGAATTTGCGGTGAATGTGGGCGACAATGTGGCTTTGATGCCGCCTTTTTCAGGGGGGTGAAGTGGCGCAAAAAATGATGGAAATGGAACCCGATTTTTTGG
>CAZZKP010000081.1:0-9000 GCA_964654675.1 uncultured Bifidobacterium sp.
CCCCAGTTTGGTGAATACCGATTTGGCGGCCCGTTTGCTGTCGACCCCAGAGAAAGTGGAAGCCAGTGGCAAACGTCATCCCCTTCAGCGGGTGGGTGAGCCGGGTGACATCGCATCGGCCGTTGCGTTTTTGCTGGGTGAAAGCAGTGATTGGATGACCGGGCAGATTTTGGCCATCGATGGGGGAATGGGTAGTTTGCGTGGGTAATTTGTCGCATCGATAAAAAAATAATGGAAAGCAAAAAGAGCGTTTATCGGACTGCGGATTTTGCCGGAATGGATCGGCGGTTTAGGACCCAACTCATCAATTCGATGCCGGGCGTAAAAGCCTTGAATTTGGTGGGGACGCGCGATGCAAGTGGGCAAGAAAACTTGGCTGTTTTTAATTCGATTTTTCATGTGGGAGCCAATCCGCCGTATTTGGGGATGATTGTGCGTCCGGATAGTGTAGACCGACATACGTGGCAGAACATTCAGGCCACGGGAAGTTATACGTTGAATGCGGTGGGGGCGGATTTTTATCGAAAGGCGCATCAAACATCGGCCAGGTACGAAAAACACATCTCAGAGTTTGATGCGGTGGGTTTGAATTCCGAATACAGAGACGGAGTTATGTCGCCGTTTGTGGCTGAAAGTGCGATCAAGATTGGGCTGGAGTTGCAGGAATTTCAGCGTGTGGAGTGCAACGGTACCCTCATCGTGATTGGGAATGTAACGTATGTTGAGATCAACGAGTCGCTGATTGCCGAAGACGGCAGTGTAGATCTTGTGAAGGCACAGTCTGTTGGATCGATAGGGTTAGACGGGTACGTTGACCTCAGCTGGATAGACCGATTGAGTTACGCGAAGCCCGACCGAGAATCGGTTGCCTTGTTTCCGAAATGATCGAAAACGGGTTGTAAAATGAAGGAAAAAAGTGGAGGGAGGTATTATTTGCCTGCCTTTACATCCGGCAAAGCAGGGCCTTGCTCAGTACGCGCTTTTCCACTGCCCTTTTGAGCCTTGGTTTTTTCGCTATTGTAAGAAGCAGCGACCAATGAAATTACCACCAACAACAGGGCGCCGCCCCAGGTGATTTTTTCAACCACGTTGGTCGTTTTTTCCACGCCGAACAATTGATTTCCTTGAGAGAAATTTGAAGCCAATCCGCCACCTTTAGGGTTTTGGACCAAAATGATCAGCATCAACAATGTGGCTGCAATAATTCCGATAATCAATATCCAATTCATGGGTTTTGTTCTTTTTTAATTTGTTCGATAAGGGATGCAAAGTAAGCACTTTTTTCTGGGAATTTCAACTGCAGTTTTTCATAGGAAATGATGGCTTTTTCAAAGTGCCCTTGCGATCGGAAAATGTTTGCCAATGTTTCGGTGACAATGGAGGTTGAGAATTCCTCGCTTCGCTTCATTGCACGCTCCGGAGAATAGAATTCTTGTTTGGGGCGGCTGATGCTCGGTTGCTTTTCGATAAACTGGTTGATGAGACCAAATTTATCCAAATTGTTGGCGGGTTTGTTGGTTTCCGCGGTTTCCCTGTTTCCTGCCGCGATTGTATTTTTTCTTTCCAGCCAGTCGAAGAAGTTGAGTTCTTCCATGTCGGGTTTGGTGTCGGCGGGATTTGCTTCAATCCCTTTGCTCTCCTCTGCCTCGTTGTTGTTTATCAATCCCAAAGAAAGGAATTCTTCTAGGTTGTAGGGTCTGGTTTGTTTTGGTTGATCTATGGGCTCGGTGGCTTGATGGTTCTCGCTGAATTCAACGGGCTCAAAATTGAATGTCGTACCCATGGCTTTGGCGATATCGTATTCTTCCGCCGGTTGGAATAAGGGTTCTGGTGTTTGAAATTCCATTTCGGGAATTTGCATCGCCGAGAGTTCCGCCATTGATTTCTCAGATTCGGTATTCGGTTCTTGGGCGGCAATCATGGGTTCCGTGGCGGCAATCACTGTTTCTGCGGTGCTGATAAAGGATTCCGTGGCGGCAATTACTGGCCCGGTGGCGGTAATAACAGGTTCCGCGGCGGGAATTATCGGCTCGGCGGGTTCAACAATTGCTGTAGGTTCTGCTGCCATTGTTTCCAATGCTGCATTGAAAGAAATGGCTTTGGGCATTTCATCCGTTACGGGTTGTAAAAAGTAGTACAGCCATTCGCGATTGTGGATTCTACTGGCAGCTTGGGTTAGCCATTCCTCTTTTCTGAAATCGTTGGTGCGGGCAAAGTAATGGGCCAACAATGTATATGGCGCTGAAAACCAGGGGTATTTTTCACACAACGCAATCAGTTCGCTGGCCGAAGCCGCGGTGATTTCGTGGGGTTGCTGAATGATATGATTGAGTTCCTGTTGGTTCACCAGTCGAGGGCCACTGCGGCAAAAATTTGTTGGACAATTTGGGTTTGAATTTCAGTAGAAAGTCCTTCCTCTACACTTTGAAACGATGCGCTGGCATCGAACAGTTTAAAGAAAGAATAGTCCCGGGAAAAATTCTTTTCGGGGTATTTTTCGCACGTAAACTCCACGCGAACTTTGATGTTAAATTGGTTTTGTGCGGTCCCAATGTCGGCGTTTAACGAAGCCGGCGTTACACTGTAATCGGTGATGCTGCCCGCAAATTGGTAGTCGCCGTTGTTAGAAACCATCCCCAATCTCGTTTCAGTTTGAAATTTCGATTTCAGTTTTTCCGTGAAATTCATGCTCAGCTGCGGGTTTACCAATTGGGCTTCGTTGTTAAAAAATGTCACCGAAAACGTGTTGATGTCCGCAGGGATGTTGGCTCCTTTGAAATCGTAATACTTCCAAAATGGCTTGCAACCACTCATCGCAACGGCAAGCAGCAGCAGCAAAAAATGGATGGATCGATAGGGGTTCGCAATGACTTTCATGGCTTAGTCTTCCAATTCGTATTGTTTGATTTTGCGATACAAGGTGCGTTCCGAAATGCCCAACTCGTCGGCCGCTTTTTTGCGTTTTCCGTGGTTCTTTACCAAAGCCCGTTTGATCATCTCAATTTCTTGGGCTTCCAAACTCAGTGTTTGGGTGGATGGATAGCTTTCGGCGTCCTGGAAATCGTCGTCATCTTCCTCTTCGTGATGAATGATGATTGGGTTTGGGGCTCCTGTGGGTTCGGCGTAAACGGGGTTTACAATCGTTGAGGGGACTGTGGGCGATGGGGTTACGGTGGACATGGCTGTGCTCATCGACTGACGTGCATCGAGGTTGCCTTCGAGGAGTCCGAAAACCACCTTTTTTAGGTCGTTGACATCCCGCTTCATATCGATCAACACTTTATAAAAAATGTCGCGCTCACTCATGCCTTCTGTTCCATCGATTTTTCCCAAAAGCATCGGCAATGGGGGCTCTACGTGGGGTATGTACTTTGAAATCGTTTGTTCATTGACGATGTCGCCCGATTCGAGCACGCAGATTTGTTCGGTGACGTTTTTGAGCTGACGTACATTTCCGGGCCAGGGGTAGTTGATGAGTAGTTGCTGTGCTTCGGTTGTAAGTTCCAAAAGGCTGCTATGATGGGTTTCGGCGAAGTCCGATGCAAATTTTCTAAATAACAAATAAATGTCTTCTTTGCGTTCGCTCAATTTGGGCACACGAATCGGAACTGTGGCCAATCGGTAATACAGATCTTCACGGAATTTTCCTTGCCTTGCCCTTTCGAGCAAATCTCTGTTGGTAGCGGCAACCACACGCACATCGGTTTTTTGCACCACGGAGCTTCCCACTTTGATGAATTCACCATTTTCCAATATTCGAAGCAACCGGGCTTGGGTACTCAAAGGCAATTCACCCACTTCGTCGAGGAAAATTGTACCGCCGCTCACCGTTTCAAAATAGCCTTTTCGTTTGTCGGTGGCACCCGTAAATGCCCCTTTTTCGTGACCAAACAATTCGGAATCTATGGTGCCTTCAGGAATTGCGCCGCAGTTTACCGCGATAAAAGGAGCGTGTTTTCTTGCACTTAAGTGATGAATGATCTTGCTGAAACTCTCTTTCCCTACGCCACTCTCCCCAAGAATCAACACGTTCATGTCTGTGGGTGCCACCTTGATCGCCGTCTCTCATGCGGTTGTCAATAAGGGGGAATGCCCAATAATACTGAATCTTTGTTTGATGAGTTGGATGTCCATGCGCTGCGTTCCTATTGTACAAAGATACAAAAAAACTGACTTTTTGTCATATCGAATCCATGGAATCGACGGGTGTTTGTTGGAAAGGGATGAAAAGGGATTTCAAACCATTGAATGTGAATAAACTGTTGGGTTTTATTGCGGTATTTTGGCTTGATTTGAAGTTGTAACATGGAGCACGACGAAGATTTGGAATCACCACAGCAGGAAGTTTCAGGGACTGGCGTTACGGGTCATCTGGGCGAGGTGCGTGCCGTGGGCGGGATGTACAAGGATTGGTTTGTTGAGTATGCCAGTTACGTCATTTTGGAACGGGCGATTCCTGCCTTAGAGGATGGATTGAAGCCGGTGCAGCGCAGGATTTTGCATGCGATGTATGAGATGGACGATGGTCGTTACAACAAGGTGGCGAACATCATTGGATCCACGATGGCCTATCACCCCCACGGCGATGCTGCGATCGGCGATGCCTTGGTGAATTTGGGTCAGAAAGAGTTGTTGATCGACACCCAGGGTAACTGGGGTGATGTGAGGACGGGCGACAGGGCGGCGGCTCCGAGGTATATCGAGGCGAGGTTAAGTGCCTTTGCCAAGGAGGTTGCCTTTAATGAAAAGACCACCAATTGGCAGTTGAGTTACGATGGTAGGAAGCGTGAGCCGGTTACTTTGCCAATGAAATTCCCCTTGTTGTTGGCGCAAGGCGTTGACGGGATTGCGGTGGGTTTGAGTACGAAAATTATGCCCCACAATTTTATCGAGTTGTGTGAGGCGAGTATTGATATTTTGCGGGGTAGGAAAGTGAATTTGTTGCCTGATTTCCCAACGGGTGGGTACGCCGATTTTTCGATGTACAACGAGGGCAGGAAAGGGTCGAGAATTCGGGTTCGCTCCAAGATTGAGGAGAAGGATAAGTCAACGTTGTTGATCAAGGAAATTCCTTTTGGCACCACTACGGGGTCGCTCATTGAGAGTATCATCAAGGCGAGTGACAACGGAAAGATCAAGGTGAAGAAGGTCATCGACAATACGGCGAAGGATGTAGAAATCGAAGTGCAGTTGGCGCCCGGGATCAGTCCTGATTTGGCGATCAATGCCCTGTATGCTTTTACCGATTGCGAGGTGAGCATTTCGCCGTTGGCTTGTGTGATTCACGAGGATAAGCCCAAGTTTATGGGGGTGAATGATATCTTAAGGGCATCAACCCAGAACACTTTGGATTTGTTGCGTCAGGAGTTGGAAATCGAGCTCGGCGAGTTGGAGAATAAGTGGCATTTTTCCTCGTTGGAGAAGATTTTTATCGAAAAGAGAATTTACCGCGACATTGAGGAGTGTGAGACTTGGGATGCGGTGCTGTCTGCCATCGACAAGGGTTTGGAGCCCTACAAGAAATTGTTCCGCAGGGAAATTGTGCAAGACGACATTGTTCGGTTAACGGAAATTAAGATCAAGCGGATTTCCAAGTTTGATAGTTTCAAGGCAGACGAGTATATCAAAGGGTTGGAGGAGAATATTGCCGAGGTAAAAAATCACTTAGAAAATTTGGTGGATTTTGCGGTGGACTATTACAAGCGATTGCTGAAGAAGTTTGGTCCTGGCAAGGAAAGGAAGACGGAGATTCGCGCGTTTGATACCATTGAGGCCAATGTGGTTGCGGTGGCGAATGTGAAGTTGTATGCCAATTTGAAGGAGGGTTTCGTGGGAACCGCATTGAAAAAAGAGGCGTTTATTTGCGACTGCTCGGACATCGACGATATCATTGCGTTTAGGGAAGACGGGAAGTATAGCATCGCCAAGGTAACGGATAAGTACTTTTACGGAAAGGATTTGATTCACGTGGATGTTTGGCGAAAAAACGACGAGCGGACAACCTACAATGTGGTTTATTGGGATGGAGAGGCCAAGAAAGTGATGGCCAAGCGTTTCAATGCTACGGGGTTGATTCGTGAGAAGGAATATGTGTTTTCGAGCGATCATCCGAAATCGACGATTTTGTATTTTTCTGCCAACCCCAATGGGGAGGCGGAGCGAGTGACGTTGCATTTGAGTGCCATGGCCAATGCGAGGATTAAAAGTATCGAATACGATTTTTCCAATTTGGCAATCAAAGGCAAGAGTGCCAGGGGAAATCAAATCACCAAATACCCCATCAAACGGGTGGATTTGAAAGAGAAGGGCGGTTCAACGTTGGGCGGAGTGAAGATTTGGTGGGACGATATGACGGGCCGATTGAACGGCGATGCAAAGGGCCAGTTCTTGGGCGAATTTGAAGGCGATGATAAGGTTTTGGTTGTTTACAAAGACGGTCATTATGAATTGTCGAACTACGAATTGATCAACCGTTTTGAACCCGATACAGTCTATTTTATACAGAAATATTTTGCCGAGCAGGTGATTCAGGTGATTTATTTGGAGGGGAAATCGAAGCTTCATTATGTAAAGCGCTTCTTGATAGAAACGTTGACGATGGGCAAGAAGTTTCCGTTTATTGGAGAAGAGAAAGGCGCTGAATTGTTGGTGGCTACTACTTCGGTTGCGGCTCAGGTGGAATTGACAACGGAGAAGAAGAGCGGGGAGAAGGTGGTAGAGATGTTGGTTTTGGATGAGTTTATGGATGTAAAGGGTTGGAAGGTTTTGGGCAATCGTTTGAGTCAGGATAAGGTAAAGAAAGTGGTTTTGAAGAGTGATAAAGTGGGTGAGGCGCCGGTGGTTGCACGAAAATTGTCGCCTGCTCCACAGGCGTTTGAATCGGAAGGGGATACAGACGAGATGGACGCCAATGACATCGATGAAAACGGACCTGAAACTGGAGGGGATTCTGGCAATTCAAGCATCGAAACGAAGGTGGTTGAAAAAGGGCCAGAGAAACCCAGCAATGATGGGAATGTGATTTTGGGCGGTGATGGGTCACCTCAATTGAATTTGTTATGAGTCAGCGGATTTGTCCAACCGCCTGGAAGGATTACGAGCTAATCGATGCTGGGGGATTTGAGAAGTTGGAGCGATTTGGCAAATGGATTTTGCGTAGGCCTGAACCCCAAGCCATATGGGATAAGAGTTTGGATGAGCGGGAATGGCAGAAGTTGGCACATGCCAGCTTTGCAAAAGCGGCGGGAGCGGATGCGGAGAAGGGCCAGTGGTATTTGAAGCCGGGCATGGCCGACCGCTGGTGGATTCAGTATCAGCAGGGGGGATTGTTGTTAAAATTCCGATTGGGATTGACCTCTTTTAAGCATGTGGGCTTGTTTCCGGAGCAGGCGGCGAATTGGGATTGGATCTACGAGAAGGTGAAATCATTTCCCAAGGGTGAAAAGCCAAGGGTATTGAATTTGTTTGCGTACACGGGTGGTGCGTCGTTGGCTGCATGTGCGGCGGGAGCGGATGTCACGCATGTGGACAGTGTGAAACAGGTGGTTTCATGGAGTCGTGAAAATATGGAGGAGAGCGGATTGGACGGGATTCGATGGGTGGTAGAGGACGCATTCAAGTTTGTGCAGCGCGAGGTAAGGCGGGGGAAGACGTACCATGGGATTTTGTTGGATCCCCCGGCCTACGGCCGGGGCCCCGATGGAGAAAAATGGCTGCTCGAAAAACAACTCAATGAGTTGATGCAAATGTGTGGTCAGATCCTAGAACCTACCGGATTCATGCTCTTGAACCTTTACAGCATGGGCTTTAGCGCCATGGTGGCTGAAAATTTGGTGAGAAAACACGTTTCCTGTCTGGGAGTGAAATCCATGAACAGCGGAGAACTGTTCCTGAAAGACCAAGCCGGGAATGCCCTGCCGTTGGGAACCTTCGTGCGATTGTAAAACCCTTTTTGGCTCGTTTCGCGCACCAATCATCGAATCTTTTTTCCCTTTTGGCGAAACCTTTGGATTGAATAAAATTGCCCGAAATCTTACTGTATTTTTGTTTCAATGAGCAAGGTTATTGAGGCCATCAAAGTGTGTAAAACCTTTGGCGAACAACGCGTATCAAAAAGCATTGATTTGGCCGTGGAACAAGGGAGCATCTATGGGCTGTTGGGTCCAAATGGTGCGGGAAAAACAACCCTTATACGGATGCTTTCCACCATCACACAGCCCGATTCGGGAGAGATCCTGTTCAAAGGCGAAGCCCTAAAGGAAAGTCATGCCCACCAAATGGGTTATATGCCCGAAGAAAGAGGTTTGTATAAAAAAATGACCGTCGCCGATCAGCTCCTGTTTTTTGCGGAGTTGCGTAGTTTGAGTCCCAAGGATGCGAAGGCTTCGGTAAAGCACTGGCTGCAGCGATTGGATATGATGAGCTGGGCAAGGAAAAAGGTGGAAGAGATAAGCAAAGGAATGGCGCAAAAAGTGCAATTTGTTTCTTGTGTGTTGCACAATCCGCAACTGTTAATTCTCGATGAGCCTTTTAGTGGGTTTGATCCGGTGAATGCCGATTTGATCAAAGATTTAATCATCGAATTAAAGAATCAGGGGACGAGTATCATTTTTTCGACCCACAGAATGGATAATGTGGAGAGTCTTTGTGATCATTTGGCCATCATCCATCAGGGGGAGAAGGTGCTCGATGGCAGCGTGAGCGAAATCAGGCGGAATCATTTCACCGGCATGTTTGATGTGGGCTACCACGGCGAGGTGGATTGGTTGGATGCTAAGGTCAAACCCGTGTCGGTTGAGCATCATAGCGATGGTAAGGTGATGTATCGCTTTCAAACGGGCCAGGATTTTGGTCCCACCGACCTGCTCTCTGTGGCGATGGCCAAGGGGGGCTTGGTGCATTATTCTGAGCATATTCCCAGCATTCACGAGATTTTTGTCAATACGGTTTCCAAGGGCGGCACGCCCATCGCCTTGTAAGCATCGGATCGAAAACAGAGTA
>CAZZKP010000082.1:0-8945 GCA_964654675.1 uncultured Bifidobacterium sp.
TAAGCAACAATTCCCAGCGGTACATCGTGTTATCAGTGAGATCAAAAGACAATCAACGGAGAAAGGTTACTTCCCCATAATCCTGCAATGCATTGAATCATACTTCATATTAGAAAAAGTATGTAAACGCCTGCATAGGGAGCATCATAAGGCTCCCATTTTTACCAAGCACGATTCTGTGTACACGATCGAAGAATATCGCTTAGAGCTGCTGAAAATCATGCAGGAGGAGTCGCTTATGCTATTTGGTGTATCGCCAACTTTTAGACTTTGTTAATTTAAAGGATTTGTTTCTACGGTAATTTTATGCACCGCGTGAGCGGTGCTAATGGATTTACTGCCGGCATTGTTCGCAAAGCACCTTATTCTGTTCCAAGATTTGCATGATGCTGTCACGGTCATAAAAGTACGTGCCATCAATTTGGGAAAAGGTGAGTGAGCGATTTACCCTCATCGTTTGTAATTTGGAATCAGAAATCCCCAACAGTTCTTTTACTTGTTTTGAACGTATCCAACGAGATTCGATGTTGTCGTTCTTTCCAATAGTATTTGTGATGTCTGCCACCACTTTTTGTAAGCGATGGTCTAGCTCTTCTGCAGTGATAACAATGACCGACATGTACCAAAGTTACAACAACCTATCGATGAGTTGTTCCAGAGTTGTCAAGGTTTAACCTAATCAAAAGTGCCATCCTTTTGCCTTTCTGCCTTTGTTTCAAATCGATTTCTTAAGGCACCCATGTCATCCGAGATTTTATTGTCGAGTACCTTGGAGTAAATCTGGGTTGTAGAGATTGAACTATGACCGAGCATCTTGCTTACTGTCTCCATGGGTACACCGTTACCCAGTGTGATCGTAGTAGCGAAGGTGTGTCGTGCTAAGTGGGTGGTAAGATTCTGGCGTATGTTACAGATGGTCGCAATCTCCTTTAAGTATGCATTCATCTTTTGATTGCTCAGTACGGGTAGAAGTTTGTTGTCAGCGATACACTTGGGATGGCGTTTGTATTTGTTGATGATTTCCATCGCTCTAGGAAGTATTGGTAAGCGTGTGCGGCTATCTGTTTTCTTTCGATGGGTTTCTATCCACGATTCGCCATCAATGCCTGTAATGATGTTGTCCCTGCTCAATGCGTGAACATCAGCGTATGCAAGTCCAGTGTAACAACAGAATACGAATATGTCTCTTACTTGATCAATTCTATCAATATCGAAAGGGTGGTTGTAGATTTTCTCAACTTCCCACATAGAAAGCGCTTGTCGCTCTACTTCTTGAAGACGTGATTTGTAGTTTGTGAAAGGGTCCTTTGAGATCCATTCATTTCTCACCGCTGTTAGAATGACTGATCGAAAGTTCTGAATGTATTTGATCGCTGTGTTGTTGCAGTTGTTCTTGGTTACTCGCAGGAAGTACTCGAAGTCGGTAATGAATCGGTAATTGATATCGCTTAGCGAGATGTCGTTAAGTTTCTTACTGGCTTTCAGGAATTCAAACGTGTGAGCTTCCAATGTTTCATATCGTTTAATTGTGCCTAAAGAAAACTGGATCTCCTGCAAACTTCGTTTTTGCTTCATGTAATATGTGAAAAGCCCCCGTAAGGTCATATCGCTGGCGTTGATGCCTTGGAGTTCGTTTTTTATAGCTAGGGCAGACAGAAGCGATTTGCTATCGCACAGATCCCTGTAAATGCGGAACACTTGATTGCGCATAGAATCAATGAAAGTATTGAACAATCTTGCCTCTTCAGAATTTCCCCGATATCGCTGCTGTTTGGGTATCCATTTGTCCATGGGGATAGTTCTCTTGGTAGCAACTTCTACTCGTTCGCCATTTACTGTAATCCGCAGATAGACAGGGATTTGGCCATTTAGTAAGGATTTGGTTTTTTTGGCAAAAAAAAGGATGCCTAAACTGGGTGTCATTTGGGGTGAAAAATCTTTCATGAAATTACGTTTTTTTAAGGCGTTTTCCAAGAAGTTTTTTTCGAGTAATTGTTTAATTATCAACAGTATACAGCGTTTCTGGTGGACTTGATAGGTGTCTTTTAAAAGTCCACCGAATAACGCACCTAGCTTTAGCGAAAATGAGTGGATTTCAGGCCCAAAAAGGCACAAAAAACCCCAAATTCGCTAGAATTCGGGGAAAAAAGGGGTAAAAACAGGGTTTGTTGCAGAGAGGAAGGGATTCGAACCCTCGAAACGCTTTTGGCGTTTACACACTTTCCAGGCGTGCTCCTTCGACCACTCGGACACCTCTCTGTGCCTTTCGATTTTCGAAGTGCAAACATACGGATTGTTTCGATAAACTATGAGGTCAATTTTTTGTGATTGCAATCTTATGTCTACTCAAGACATCCGCTAATACACCACTTTCGAATCAAAAATAAATTCATCGTATCTAACTTCGGGAGTCCATTTGGCGGCATCGCAACATTGCCATCAAGATGTTGGCAGCTGCCGTAAAGATTTCCATTGATTCCAAAGGGTCTGGCATTGAGGTAACTGTCTAAATTAACGTAACCTGATGTGTTGCCTGTTTTGTGACAACCAACACAGTATTCATCAAGAACGGGTTTGATGCATGTATTGTAGTGAACATGAGAAGTGTCGCACCCATTGCTCGTTTTTAATAGTTTCGGCTTTTTGCACGAAGGATCAATCAATGTACAAATTGTTATCCAAATCATTGCCAAAACTGTTATTTGTCTTTTCATTTCTCGAGAGTCGTTGTTGAATGTGTATTTATTGTTTACTGATAGTTGTGTGATTGATGCTCACAAAAAGAACAAAAGTCTAATGAAATGGGAATGGCAATACAGTATCATGAATCTACGTTCACCCTATTGGGTGGCAAATAAATTCACAGAAGGTTACTTTAGTCCGAAGGCCTAATCTGGCATTACTTCAAAGGGATCCAATTCCCTCCAATAAAGATATAGCCAGAAACCTCCATGACTTCCGTTCCATTGATCAATGTGGTGTTTAACATAGGATGAGTTTTTTATGTGTGCAAATTGACAACCGTATGTTATCAAATGATAACCATTCGATTACATAAACAAAAACGCCCGTGAAGTTGTTCACAGGCGTTTCACATTTTTTTTCTAAAATTATCTATGGCAATGACAATTATGATGTTGTCTACATTGGTGGTTGATGTGATGCTTTCGATTTGGGCGGAATCTGTGGCTCCGGTATGCTATTCCTCCTTGTCTTGGTATCCCAACCCTTATGCCATAAACAACGCGGGGACTTGGGTGATATTGCGTGCTGTAATGGCCCCTGCGACGGCGGTCTCTGCGGTCTTCTTTTCGATCTCTGACATCTTCTCTTTTGTCCCGCACGTCTTCTCTGCGGTCTCTACGGTCTTCAATTCTATCCAATGGCCCACCTTGGTGTTGTGCATCGCGAACATCCTCTCTTCGATCTCTAACGTCCTCCCTCCTGTCTCGAACATCTTCTCTTCTATCCCTCACATCCTCGGCTCGATCTCTGCGAATTTTTTCTCGGCGCACGGTTTGTGCGCTGATTGGTAGGCATGCCATTCCTATGGCCAAAATAATGATGGATCTTTGAATCATCTGTTTCATTTTATGGTCTCCTTTCGTGGTGTATTGACCTTAAAAATTGTGCCAAGTTTAATCGGCTCCCCAATTTTATCGTTCAAGAGAGCGCTGATTGCAATCGCCAGGGATCAACAAGATTGTTTGTCTTCAGTGATTGACAAGAAAATGGGCATTGAAAAACGGAGGCTAGGTTGTGACTGATTCGAGCGCCTTCACCATAGACGGCCAGCTGAATTGCTTTTTGAGTTCCTTGAGTGAATTTCGAATGTGATCAATTCGATTTGGTTCATACATGGCAACGATCGCTTCGGCCAACGATTCCGCCGTGGGGTCGCAAACCCATCCCGCCTCACCATGAGGGACCAATTCCGCGAGACCGCCAACATTCGTGATGATCATTGGTGTCTCAAAATGATACGCTATCTGGGAAACCCCGCTTTGGGTGGCGTTGCGATAGGGTTGAGCGACAATATCAGCGGCTGAAAAGTACAATCGCACATCGTCGTTTGGAATGAACTTGGTATGTAACTCAATCCGATTTTCTATCTGTTTCTCTTTGATGATTTTATCGTAAGGCGCGCTGTCTTCGTAGTATTCTCCGGCGATCAACAAATTGACATCATTCAACGACTCTGGCAACAGCGCCATCGCTTCTAGCAATAAGTCCAAGCCCTTGTAGTTGCGGATGAATCCAAAGAATAAAATATACCTTTTGTTTGGATCTAATTCCAAGGATTTGCAAGCGTCAGGCTTAGATACTCCTCCACCGAAATTGTCATATAGCGGATGCGCATGATATCCTGTTTTATTCACTGATTTTTTTAGGGGAAAATCTTGTAAATCCTTCAAAACCTTTCGACTCATCGCCACCGCCCCATCTAAAACAGGCAAAAAATATTTCGAAAATGGGGTGTCGAAAAAGCGCTTTTCGTGGGGAATGATATTGTCGGTTATCGCAATGATCTGTGTATGTTGATTGCTTTTTACAATGCGGGCAAATGTACCAAAACAGGGTCCAAAAAAGGGCATCCAGTATCGGAAAATGATGATGTCTGGTTTGGTTTTTTTGTATTTGCGTCCTACCGAAATCCAATTGAGCGGATTGACGGAATTTAATGCAATGTCAATTGTTAAATCTTCCGGTTTTGGGTCGTCGCTGAATTGAGACTGACCGGGAAATAGCAAGTTGGGGTATTGCAAGGAAAACGTAAGCAATGTGACTTGGTTTTTTTGCATCAACTCCCTGGCCAAACGCTCATTGTAGGTGGCCAATCCACCGCGAAGAGGGTGGGCGGGGCCAACGATGACAATGTGTTTGCCCTCGAACTGCATTAGTCAGTCGTTTCTTTGATGTTGTAATGGTTGCGTTCAGGGTTGGAACGACTTACCAGTTCGCCAATAAATCCCGCCAAAAAGAGTTGCGTTCCGATAATCATGGCAACCAATCCGATGTAAAAAATGGGGCTATCGGTTACCAATGGTGCGCGTTTGTCTTGAAGGACATAAATCAGTTTATCAACCAAAATCCAGCAGGCCATGGCCAATCCGACGATGAAGTTCAGGACCCCGAGCAAGCCAAAAAAATGCATGGGTTTTTTGCCAAATTTGCTCATAAAGAACAAGCTCATCAGGTCCAAAAAGCCATTGACAAATCGGTTCATGCCAAATTTGGTACTTCCGTATTTGCGGGCCTGGTGTACGACAACTTTTTCTCCCACTTTTGGGAATCCTGCCCATTTGGCAATCACAGGAATATAGCGATGCATTTCTCCATAAACCTCTATGTTTTTTACCACTTCATGGCGGTAAGCCTTGAGTCCACAATTGAAGTCATGAAGTTCTAGGTCACTTATTTTACGGGTGGCCCAATTGAACAATTTGGTAGGTATGGTCTTACTCAGTGGGTCGTATCGCTTCTTTTTCCATCCACTTACTACATCATATCCTTCCGATTTGATCATGTGAATTAGGCCTGGGATTTCATCGGGTGAATCTTGCAAGTCGGCATCCATTGTGATCACCACTTCGCCTTTGGCTTCAGCGAAGCCAACATTCAATGCGGCACTTTTACCATAGTTGGTTCTGAATCGAAATCCCCGGACATTGGGGTCTTGATTGCGGAGGTTTTTGATAATGTCCCAAGATCCGTCGTTGCTTCCATCATCGAGCATCAGGATTTCGTATGATAAATTCTCTTGCTTGCAGACGCGAACAATCCAAGCATGCAATTCCGGCAGGGATTCTGCTTCGTTAAACAGCGGGATAACCAAAGAGACGTTTAGCATGGGTGCAATTTAGTGTAAAGGGTTTGGAAATTGAAGTGTTTACTTGGATTATGACGATTAACGGTTGCTAAATCCGATAATTTCTCTGACTTCTCTGATGGTTTTTTGTGCGGAAACACGGGCTTTTTCAGCGCCATATTTCGCTATGTCGTTGAGGCGTTTTTCATCACCCAAGGTAGATTGGATTTTGTCCCTTAATGGTGCGATAAAAATTTCCATATCTGCAGCCAATTGCTTCTTGAAATCTCCGTAACGAATATTGCCTGCTTGATGACAGTCTTCAAAAAATTGTATGGTATCTGGGCTGCTCACCAAACCCATCAAATCGAACAAGTTTTGCACCGGCGTTGATTTGGGTGCTCCCGGCTCTGAAGGACCGCTATCACTGACTGCACGCATGATTTTTTTGTTCAATACTGCGGCATCTTCGTCGAGGTAGATTGTGTCGGCCTCTCCCGCGCTTTTACTCATTTTCCCTGTGCCAGTGAGGCCGGGTACTTTGACCAAATTCTGCTCAAAACTAAAGGCTTGGGGTTCTGGAAAATACTCGGTTTTGTAGAGCCTGTTGAAACGGTTTGCGAAGGTGCGTGCCATTTCTAAATGCTGCTCTTGGTCTTTGCCAACAGGAACTTTGACCCCGCGATGAAGGAGAATGTCGGCAGCCATCAATACGGGGTAGGTCAATAAACCTGCGTTGATATTGTCGGGTTGGGTTCTTGCCTTTTCTTTGAAAGATGTCACACGTTCCAACTCTCCCAAATAGGCATTCATATTGAGGAATAAATACAATTCCGCCGTCTCTGGCAAATCACTTTGGAAGTAAATTGTACATTGTTCCGGATCCAGTCCCAAGGCGATGTACTCTGCCAGAACCCGCTTGACGGAAGCGCTCAAATCTCCGGGCGTTGGGTGGGTGGTTAAACTGTGATAATCCGCAATGAAAAAGTAGGAGTCGAACTGCTCTTGTAACCTCAGAAAATTCTTGAATGCACCAAAATAGTTGCCCAAATGCAATTTCCCGGTTGGGCGTATGCCGCTAACCACCACTTCTTTCATAGTTACAAAATTACAAAATCGAGGTTGATTTTGGTTGGGGCGATGCGTTTTTAAGCGTTTAATTGGTTTGTTCGATAGTAAAATCAGCTTTGGCCCCGTATTTTTGTGCGATGCCAAAATCGTTTCAACTCAAATTCTCTCCCCATGATGTGGTGGATGCGGATTGGGTGAACACGCAATTTGCCAAGGCTGCGGGATTGGATTTGCATACATGCAAGGTGGTATGGCGAAAAAAGTCGTTGGATGCTAGGGGCCGAGCCCCATTTTTTCTTATTACAGCGGAAGTTTATCGGTCCGGAGAATGGGTTGAGGAGTCGCTGGGCTATCGACTCAAATCGGTAGAAAAAGCATCGCCCATTCACATCGTTGGCGCGGGTCCAGCGGGTCTTTTTTGTGCATTGGAATTGATCGAGTTGGGATTAAAGCCCATCGTATTGGAGAGAGGGAAAGCGGTGAAAGAACGACGCAGGGATTTGGCAATCATGAATCGAGAAAAGGTTGTGAATCCGGACAGCAATTATTGTTTTGGGGAAGGCGGTGCGGGAACCTATTCGGATGGCAAGCTATATACACGCAGCAACAAACGCGGACCGGTGCAAAAGGTATTGCAGTGCCTCGTGGATCATGGCGCGCCAGATTCGATTTTGTATGATGCACACCCCCATATTGGAACCAATAAACTGCCCCAGTTGGTAGAGGGAATCCGCGAAACGATTGAAGCGTATGGTGGGGAGATTCGTTTTGAAACCCGAGTGGATGGATTTGTGATGGAATCGGATCGAGTTGTTGGTTTGAAACTCAATGGAGGTGTGATGGAAAAGGTCGAAAAAGTGGTGCTTGCAACAGGACATTCGGCCAGAGATATTTTTGAAATGCTTGTGGATGCAAAGATTGCGATTGAGGCAAAGCCCTTCGCGATAGGTGTCCGACTGGAGCACCCTCAATCCATCATCGATCAAATACAATACAAGTGTGATGACCGCGGCGAGTTTTTGCCACCCTCTTCCTATAGTTTGGTTGAGCAAATTCAGGGTAGGGGTGTATTTTCATTTTGTATGTGTCCGGGAGGAATTATAGCGCCGGCCGCTACCGCGGCCGGCGAAGTTGTTGTGAACGGCTGGAGTCCAAGCAAACGCAATGGAAATTTTGCGAACTCTGGCTTCGTTGTGTCCGTAGATGATCGCGATTTTAACGATTTTCATGACCACGGGGAACTTCGAGCGCTGCGTTATCAGCAGCATTGGGAGCAAATGGCATATCATACAACAGGAAGTTTGAGCGCTCCAGCCCAAAGAATGGAGGATTTTATTCAGGGAAAGCGCAGTGCGGATTTGCCTTCAAACTCGTACATCCCAGGCCTAGTCAGTGCCCAAATTGGCGATGTTCTTTCCTCTGCAGTGCATACCCGTATCCGAGAGTCTTTGGTGGTTTTGGGAAAAAAAATGAAGGCTTTTCGGACAAATGATGCGATTTTGGTCGGCGTTGAATCACGCACAAGCAGTCCGGTGAGAATTCCCAGGGATTCTGTCAGCCTAAATCATCCGCAAATTCTGAATTTGTTCCCCTGCGGTGAGGGCGCGGGTTACGCGGGCGGAATCATGAGTGCCGCTTTGGATGGAATTCGGATTGCGCAGGCTCAAAAGTTGAATTGAGCTGAAGATTACATTGCAATTTTTTAGTTTGATACAGTTTTTTGTCGCTTGCGATGAATTGCTGATGTAATTGCCATTTTTTTTCATAGCGAAATGCAAATTTTTTATAAAAACTATTAATTAGTTTAGTTGATTGTGTTAATTTTTTAGTAATGTAATAATTACGATAATCGAAATTGTTTTTTTTAGTAATTGTTATTGATTTCTTTCCTTTAAGTAATGGGATTGACATAAATAAAATGGGTTATAATATGTTGCAATTTTTATTTCGATATTGCGTGCACAAAAAGTGCTTGATTCCTTGAAGATTATCAGAGTAAGCCTTTTTATCGACAAAAAAACCATATGAATACACACTACAAAATCACAAAGTCGGTGAGATTCCT
>CAZZKP010000083.1:0-8915 GCA_964654675.1 uncultured Bifidobacterium sp.
AACGATGATACCACCTTGGTGATGGTAAATTCGGTATGTGGTTGTGCGGCGGGCTCCGCCCGCCCCGGTGTTTTGAAGTCATTGACGGGCTCACACAAACCCGCCAAAATTGCAACCGTTTTTGCCGGTCAAGACGTGGATGCCGTAGCCAAAATCCGCGAATATATGGCCCCATATCCGCCATCATCACCCGCAGTGGCCCTTTTTAAAAATGGTGAAGTTGTTCACATGGTAGAACGTCACATGATTGAAGGTCGGACTGCCGATATGGTAGCAGACAACTTGATGTTTGCCTACCAGCAACACTGTTAATTGGGATGACGAGCAGTTTGGCCTTGTCTCAACTCAAAAGCTACCTTATTGAGGTAGAAGCGCTTTGTAAGGAAGTCGGCGCATTTCAAATGCAACACTGGCAAACAGTGAAGTCGGCCGATATTGCTGACAAAGGACTCAATCAATTGGTGAGTTTTGTTGACAAAGAATCGGAACAAAAGCTCATGGATGGGTTGGCGTTGATTTTGCCTGGTTCCTGTTTTATTGGTGAAGAATTTCATCCCGATTCGGTTTTGAGTGACGAGCCTACATGGATTATCGATCCGTTGGATGGGACGACCAATTTTTTGCATGGGTTGCCCATTTTTGCGGTAAGTGTAGCGCTTTGGGATGGTGGGTCTGCCCAATTGGGTGTGGTTCACGCTCCGGCAATGCAAGAAACCTTCACTGCGGTCCGCGGAGGTGGAGCCTATTTGAATGGCAGGGTTTTACAGCTCAATGGCGAATTGAATTTGTCGCAATCCCTCATCGCAACGGGGTTTCCTTACTATGATTTTGAAAAAATGTCGCCCTATTTGGAACTGCTTTCCGAATTGATGCGTTGCAGCCACGGACTGCGCAGAATGGGTTCTGCCGCCATTGATTTGGCGTATCTGGCTGCGGGACGGTTTGATGCGTTCTATGAAATGGGGTTGGCTCCCTGGGATGTGGCCGCAGGGGTTTTGCTGGTAGAAGAGTCGGGCGGATTTGTGTCGAACTTTACTGGCGGTCCATCTGTGTTGTTCAAGCGGGAGATTGTGGCAGCCCATCCGGCTTTGGCCAAAGAGTTTTTGCTGCGGGTGTCTGATAAATTGGCCTAGGGTAAACTCGGTTTGGTATCGCACCAAAACGGCCCTAAATTGCATGCAGCGAATTGGAATTGTTATTATCCATAGGGAAGGGAGTTTGGTACGGCTTTTTGATAGGCATTCTGAGTTTTGGACCTTCCTTTTTTACGTTGATTCATACGGGAATTCAGGGTGGGAAACGCCAAGGTATGCAGGTAGCATTGGGTATTTTCCTCAGTGAAATGTTCGTTGCCCTGCTTTGCTTCTTTGGTCTGTCGCACTACTTCACCGCCCCCATGTTCAAGTTGGTGTTTACCGGTTTGGCTGCCGCGGCAATCCTGTATTTGGGTTTAACGGCAATTCTCAGTAAAAATCACAAAATTCCTGAAATTACGGTCAAGGGAAGTAGTTCGGTTTATCGTGGTTTCTTCATGAACATTATCAATCCCTTTGTGATGTTGCTTTGGGTGAGTGTAATCGCCACGCTGAGTGTGGGTTATGAAGGCGATTCTCTCCACGATCGCTTGCCTATTTTGGTGGAACTGATAACCATTTTGTGCACGTTGCTGTGTTTGGATTTGGGGAAAGTGTATCTCAGCGATTACATAGGCAGAAAGTTGAGCGAGCGGGTTTACGCGTTGGTAAATCGTTATTTTGGTGTGATATTGTCTGGCATCGGTTTGTATTTTGCGTATCATTTTGTACTCTTGTTGATGACTTGGATTCAGGCAACTAAGCCACATTGATATGATGGGTAGGAGATGAGTTCTTGTTATCGTTTTTAGCCATGGAATTCCCAGTCATTGATATCAATTTTTTGCTAAACATTGTTTTGGCATTGATCATGTTTGGCTTGGGATTGTCTTTGAAGAAGGAGGATTTTCAGCAGCTTTTTGATCAACCCAAGAGCTTGGCCATTGGTTTGTTTGCTCAGATGGTGATTTTGCCTTTTGTTGCAGCGCTTATTGTAATGCAAAGTCCCTTGCCCGCAGAAATGAAAGTGGGTATTATGATTTTGAGCCTTTGCCCCGGCGGTATTACTTCCAATTTGGTGAGTTATTTTGTCAAGGGAAATGTGGCCTTGGCTGTTTCTCTGACAGTGAGCAATGCATTGTTGTCTTTGATTTCTATCCCGTTGGTGGTCAATGTGTGTATTGAATATTTTATGAAAGATTGTGGTGCAGGGGTGGTGTATTTGCCGTTTTGGAATACGCTGTTTGAGATTTTCTTAGTCACGATTATTCCGGCGTTGCTCGGTATGTCGGCCAAACGCAAGTTTGGCCGCAATGTTGCTCTCATTGGCAAATGGGTGAATGTGATCCTCCCACTTTTACTGTTCTGTGTCTTTGGATTTAAATTTTTGGCCGGAAGCCAGCATGGAGGAACCGACATGTCTGCTGCAGATATTTGGCTGTTAACACCTTATGTAATTTCATTGAACATCCTGTCGATGCTCGTAGGTTTCATTGTTGGAATTCCGCTGCTTATCAGTTATCGCAACAGAATCACGATTGCCATTGAAGTGGGATTGCACAATACGGCCTTAGCTCTCATCATTGCAGGTGAAAAATTGCATTACCCAATCATGGAAAAGCCGGCCCTGGTATATGCGCTGTATTCGTTCTTTGTGACGTTTACAGTGGCTTATTTACTTGTGTTGATTCGCGAGAAAGTGTTGAAAAAAAGTCTCGACCTCAGCAATGATTGATTGAGGGACCAAGTGGTCGATGGGTTTTTGATTTGCCAATAAATCTCTGATTTCAGTGGCCGAAATGTGCAGAAGGGGTGCATCGTACCAAGTGGCACCAAAGGGGATAGGCTCCTCGGGTTTCGCATAGCCTGGCCTTGCATAGACATGCAGTGGGCAAATTTTTGCAAGTTCCTCAGCATGGTTCCAAGAGTGAAAACTCTGCAAATTGTCTGCCCCCATGATCAAGGAAAATTGGTGCTGTTTGAACTCTTTGTACAAATGAGTGACTGTGCGATGCGTGTAACTGGGTGTTCCCAAATGGAATTCAATGTCACTACATTCCAATCCTTTTTCTCCTTCAATTGCCTTTTGCACCCAATTCAATCTTAGCTCCGCGGGCACCAGCGTCTCTTCTGATTTGTGGGGATTTAACGGCGAAGGAATCATCCAAATGGCATCAAACGCCCCAAGCATGTTGAAGTAATGGGCTACTTGTAAATGGCCAAAATGTACCGGGTTGAATGAGCCAAAATAGAGTCCAATACGCATGTGTTTTTCGGATTAATTTTCAATGAAATCCCGTACCAATTTTTCGCATTTCTCAAAGGTATCCTCCAAAATGTCATTCACGACAACGGTATCATATTGAGATTCAAAACTGAGTTCGTAATTGGCCTTTGCAATTCTCTCTTGCAGTTGATGTTCTACTTCAGTACTTCGTTTGGTTAGGCGCTCCATCAATACATCCACGCTCGGAGGTCGGAGAAATACCGCCATGGCTTGGTTGCCAAATTTCCTTTTTAAATTGAGGCCGCCTTTCACGTCGACGTCAAAAACGACGGTTTTGCCTTCTGCCCAGATTTTTCTCACTTCAGACCACAATGTACCATAAAGTATTCCTGCGTATACTTCTTCGTATTCTAGGAACTCGTTCTGTAAAACGCTATTGTTGAATTGATCCAGCGTTAAAAAATGATATTCTCGGCCGTCTATTTCTCCGGGTCTTGGGCTGCGAGTGGTCGCGCTAACTGAAAAAGCGAGTTGACTGCTCATGACGTCGAGCAAGTGTTTTACCACTGTTGTTTTCCCTGAGCCAGAGGGAGCTGAAAAGATGATGAGTTTTTCCAAAATCGTTGGGTAATGCCTTCTGGGTGTAAAGGTCGTTATTTTGTTGGGTAATCACCAAATTCGATTCGATTGAAGGGCGTTCATTTGCGAATTTTCCAAAACAGGATTTTTCTTTGGAAATTATCACAAATTTTTTTCGAAATCCTTGGGGGTAGACAGTGATAATTGTGTTTTGCACAAATGTGGCTATTATTTTTTGTATTTGGTCCAACAAATAATGGAAATTTGTCGTCTATAAGTCATTAACTATACATATCACGGTGGGTCATATTCGATTATTTAATAAATTACTACAATTGGTTTTAGTGGGTTTGTTGTTGTTTGGGGAAGTGAATGCCCAAGGGATTTGTTATCCTTTCATCAAACGGCAGTATTTTACCAATACCGATAAAGTGGGTTTGTCCAATATGACAACTACCTCGGTTTCTGGTGATTCAAAAGGCTTTTGGATGGCAGGTTACGGTTCCGTTTCCGGCTCAAATCACCAAGACGGTTTTTTGATGCGCTACAATGACACTGGTAAATTTATTTCAAGCATCCGCTATGGAGTAAAGGGTTTTGCCAATGCCAATGAGGCAATCAATGATGTCGTAGTTACCCCATCTGGGGGTGCCGTGGTTGTGGGATCCTCGGTGGTTTCCTCAATCAATGCGTCTTTGGGCGTTGTTTCTTATTTCTCTGCAAATGGGAAGTTGAAGTGGACCAAGCAAACGCCAAGTTCTTCCAGAACGGGTCAGTCCGACGTCTTGATGCGCGCATTGGTTTACGATGCGAATACAATCGTGGTTGTAGGTGAGGGACGTCAGCAAATGGGAAAAGCGAACATTATCGCGGCGCTTTTGGATTCCACCGGCGTTACGAAATGGAGTCTAAATTTAGATCTTAACAATACGGAGCATCATGCCTATGGGATTGCCAGAGTTGGCAATGAATGGGTGATCACTGGCTGGTGTAGAACTCTACAAACATATCCTTTCGCAGCCTTTATCAGAAACGATGGAACGGTGAGAAAGGTATGGAAGGGTACAAGCAATGGGATTACACAATTCGGTCATGTATTGGTAGCGCCTGGCGGTACAATTTATGTGATTGGAACCACCGGGGCGGCGTTAACAGCGAACGTTTTGGTATGCGCTTTTACGGCAGATGGCAACAGAAAATGGTCTCGGAGTATTGGAACAAATAATGTGGCCGAAGGCGGACAACACGCCTACTTTGAAGGATCTTCCTTGTGGGTGAGTTCTACCTATCAGACGTTTGCGAATTCAAGGATGCTGTTGTTTCAGATCGATACCGCCACGGGTGCTACCATCCAAAATCAGAAGATCCTGAGCAACGGAAATGTCAACTTCTCAACGGTCGCTACATTCGCTTCAAGAAATTTCTTTCCACGCACCAAGGGTGGCCTTTTGGCGATTGGCGTGGACAATTCTGCGGGCGTCCACAACAACTTCATGATCAATAGTCCTTGCAACAGTACTTGCGGAACGAGTACCTCAACAGCCACAAATTCGGCGCTGACATGGACATGGGATACCACAAAATATACATTGAAATCATTTGGTGATATGGCGTCATTGACGTTTGATACTGCGAGTTATGCCATCACGCAAACGGTGAATTGTACTCAGGCCTGTCCTTTGCCAATAAAAACGATAACCTCACCTTTGGTTTTATGTCCAAGTATGAGTAGTGTTTCCACAGATGGTACCCAAGTTTTGGCGGAATCTTATTCATGGAACGATGGCAATACCTCACCTCAAAGAAACTTTACTGCAGCGGGGACCTTTTATCTGACATCGAAAAATGCTTGTGGGAGCAGGCAAGATACGTTGATTGTTGGGACGGCATCGGCACCCACCAAACCCAATTTGAAGGATACGTTATTTTGCAAGAGCCCCTTTAGCTATTCGATTGATGTAGCCCAACCGTTTGCCAAATACGTTTGGGACAATGGAAGCACATTGAGCAAGCGCACTTTTACCAAGCCGGGCGTTTATTGGTTGGATACGCGGAATGCCTGTGGAAGTCGGGTTGATTCTGTTCGATTCAAAATCTTGTTGCCGCCTGTGAGCCCCAAATTGTTGGATACTGTGTTTTGTATCGGCAATTCAGTGAGTGTGACCTTCCCGAAGGTCGCTCAGAGCTTGTACACATGGCCCGACGGAGACACGATGGTTCCCAAATCTTTCAATGGGGCGGGGAGTGTGGTTTTGACCGTGAGTAATGCTTGTGGGGTTGCTTATGATACATTCGATATCAAAGTGAAATTGCCACCAACAAAGTCTAGGGTGAAAGATACAACCTTTTGCAATTCGATTTTTGGATGGGATTTGGATATGACCCAGCCAAATGTTACGTCATATTTGTGGGATGATTTAACGGTGGGCCCCAAGCGTTTGATTACGGGGAGTGGGAAGTTCTATCTCACGCTTACCAATGCTTGTGGAGTGAGGACGGATTCGTTTAAGATATTGATCGACACAGTTCCTGAACGAAGATTGGTGAGTGATGAGTATTTCTGTGCAGGAAATCCCTACGTACTCAAAGGCCGTCAATATTCTGGATACAGTAAATACCAATGGAATACGGGTGCAAAAACGGGTGATTTAACCGTGTCGCAGTCGGGTACTTATATTTTGCACACAGAAAATGCTTGTGGCAAGCGTGATGATACGGTTCAGGTTCATGCGTTGCGTTGTGACTGTAAGATGTGGATGCCAAACGCGCTAACACCCTTTGGTAGTCAGGGTTTGAACGATGAGGTGCGACCGATGTTTGTAGACGATTGGGGCAAGCCATGTGCGGTGAAGTCGGGGTATTGGAGTGTTTACAACAGGTGGGGCGAGTGCATTTTCGACAAGCGTCCGATCGCGGAAAGTTGGAATGGAATTTATATGGATAAGCCCGTGCAATCTGGAGTTTACGTGTATATGGTCCATGTAATTTTTGATGAATCTGTCTCAGGTTTCAGGAACATGGATAAGCAAGGGACATTTTTGGTTTTGGAAGGAAATAAATAGAAATTAACAAATATGAAAAAAATAATTACTTATGTAATCGCGGGGTGCTTGGTGTTATCGGGCAGCGATTTGTTTGGACAAACGACCACAGGTGAAGGTTTTGAAAGCGCAACGGCGTTTCCACCTACCGGTTGGCAAGTTGTGGGTGGCGGTGGAGGCGGCGGTACTCCTACATGGAGTCGTCGTACCACAGCAACGGCAGGTACAGCGCCAGCGGCGAAACCATTTGGTGGGGCTGGAATGGCGAGATTCTCATCGAACAATGCAACATCGGGTGGAACACAGGCGCTGGGATCGCCGGTGATTGATTTGAGTAAAAGGGGCACGGCGAATTCATACATTTCATTCTATATGTATCGCGATTCCATTTACAAGGGCGATGATTCAGTTACGGTTTGGTTTAATACTGCCCGCAGTTTAACAGGAGCGAAGCGATTGGGTGGGATTGCTCGTTATTGCCGCAAGAATATGCCTGATTCGGTGGCGAATGGATGGTATAAATATTCTTTTGCGATTCCTTCTTCTTATACGGGAACTACCAATTATTTTTTGATTCAAGCTACGGCGCGGGGTGGTGCACAGGGTGGAAATATTTTCATCGACAGTGTAACTTGGGATGCATATCCTACTTTTTGTGCCGGAAAGCCAACGCCAGGAAAATTGTCTGCTTCGCCTTTATACATTTGTGGAACTGCGGGACAGTCTTTGATGACGTTGAGTGGAAATACGGCATCAACGGGTATATCGTACACTTGGCAGCAGTCGGCTGACTCTGTGACGTTTACAACGAACGGTGCTTGGACTACAACAACAGCGAATGGCTTTTTTGCTGCGGCTCAGGGCAAGTATCGATATGTGAGAGTGATTGTTACTTGTGCAAGTTCTGGATTAAAGGATACATCGAATTGTATCAGAATTTGGATCGACAATACGGCCACCCCTCCAACGGTTACGGTGACTCCGGCCAATGCTACGGTATGTTCTGGAGCCTCGGTGGGTACGAAATTGGTTGCTTCGGGCGCATTGACGTACAGTTGGACCCCAACAACGGGTTTGAGCTCTGCCACGGGTGATACCATTTATGCATTGCCAAGTACTTCTACCTTTTATACAGTTTCAGGGGTAGATGCAAAAGGTTGTACGGGTACGCGAAATGTGGTTGTTCAGGTGACAGCGGGTCCAACAGTAAGTATTGCTGCGACGGATACGATGGTATGTGAAGGGGATTCTGTTCAGTTGACTGCTTCGGTTGCGCCGGTGGGAGGTCCTCCACAAACGTATACTTACACTTGGTCCACGGGTTCTACAAAGGCAACCACGTTCGCGAAGGCGGTGGGATCGTCTTCGGTATATCAAGTGGCTGTGAAAAACACTGCGGGCTGTGAAACCATAACGACCAAAAAGATTTATGGTGTTTTGAAGCCTGTGAATACGTATAAATACACCGTGGTGAGTGGACGTAAGGTGACTTTTGATTTCACGGGTAGCAATGCCAAAACGCTGAATTGGAATTACAGCGATGGAAACGAAAGTTCTCAGAAGTCAACGACGTACACTTTCAGTTCTGACGGTACCTTCAAGGTTCGTTTGATTGCAACGAATCCTCCTTGCAAGGCGGATACGGTATATTTTGATGTTAAGGTTGCTGCGGCAGCGAGTGCGGTGAGAAATGTGGTATTGCCTGGATTGAGTATGCGTCCGAACCCAAGCAACGAACAGGCTTATATTACGTTCAATGGCATGGAGTCTAACGTTTCAGTGATGGTTCTCGATGCGATGGGAAGAGCGGTATACCGCAATAGTTACGATGTGGTTGATGGATTCAAAGGAATTTGGATTCCCACAGAGGCATTAAGTAATGGATTGTATCAGGTGAGAATTTCTTCAGGCAAGGGTGTGAGCACTTTGGGCTTGCAAGTGGTTCATCAATAAGAGGGATTGTATTTTTTGAAAGGGGGAGGGGGCCGCAGGCCC
>CAZZKP010000084.1:0-8841 GCA_964654675.1 uncultured Bifidobacterium sp.
GCCGCGTTTCTCGCCCTTTTTTATTCCAAAAATGATTGTTGATATAGCCCCAGGTTATATCAGCATCAAACACGGATTCAGAGGACCCAATTATTGTACGGTCTCTGCTTGCGCATCGTCAACCCATGCGTTGATAGATGCATTCAATCTCATTCGTTTGGGCAAAGCCGATGCCATCGTTGCCGGTGGATCGGAAGCCAGTGTAAACGAACCTTCGGTTGGAGGTTTTAGTAACATGAAAGCGTTGAGTGAAAGAAATGACGATTTTATGACGGCCAGCCGTCCATTTGACAAAGACCGAGACGGTTTTGTGATGGGAGAAGGTGCTGCTTCCATGATCCTTGAGGATTATGAACACGCCAAAGCCCGTGGTGCAAAAATTTATGCGGAAATTGTGGGTGGTGGAATGACGGCCGATGCGTATCACCTTACCGCTCCACACCCTGAGGGTTTGGGTGCTTGCAATGTGATGAAAGCTGCTCTGGAGGACGCCAATATGTTGCCTTCTGATATCGATTATATCAATGTGCATGGTACAAGTACGCCCCTTGGAGACATTGCTGAAAGCAAAGCGATCTTGTCGGTTTTTGGAAACAATGCCTACAACCTCAACATCAGTAGTACCAAGAGTATGACAGGTCATCTTTTGGGTGGTGCAGGTGCAATTGAATCACTGGCTTGTATTTTGGCTGTGAGCGAGGACATTGTTCCTCCAACAATCAACCACTTTACCGATGATCCGGAATTTGATCCCAATCTAAATTTTACTTTCAATGTAGCCCAAAAACGTACTGTGAGAGCAGCGTTGAGTAATACTTTTGGATTTGGTGGACATAACGCATCTGTGATTTTCAAAAAATTCGAGGACTAATCCCTGCACTTTGAAGGGTTTGCTATCACAATTTCTCGGAAACAACCCACTTTCCAATCAAATTTACCGAGTTACAGGTATCAAACCGGGTAAACTGAGAATTTATCAAGAGGCTTTAAGGCATAGTTCCATGTCCGACCCACGTAGTGTGGATCAAATCAAAAACAACGAACGGTTGGAGTTTCTTGGCGATGCGATTTTGGACGCCGTTGTTGCAGAAGTGCTTTTCAAGCAATTCCCCAACAAAAATGAAGGCTTTTTGACCGAAATGCGGACGCGAATCGTGAACCGCGAACAATTGGGCTATTTGGCCAGTAAATTGGGTTTGGTGGAAATTATGGACATCAAACGTGATTTGCATTCGAACAAAATCGCCATGAAAACCATTGGTGGCAATGCATTGGAAGCCTTGATCGGAGCCATCTATTTAGACAAAGGATTTCCGGCCGCCAGAGAATTTGTAAGTCAGCGATTGGTTGGACAATATTTAGACATGGAAAAGCTCATGGCTACCGCAGTGTCTTACAAAGCACTGATCATGAAATGGGCCCAGCAAAATCAAAAAGTGTTGCGATTTGACAGTGAGTCACAGATCGAAAATCGAAATGATTTACATTCGGTGAGTTTGGTGATTGACGATGAGATTTGGTTTACCGAGGTCAACCACAGCCGAAAGAAAGCCGAAGAGTTGTGTTCCGAAAAAGCCTGTCGTAAACTGTCGCTTTAAATGATTTCTTCATTACTGCCTTCTTCCATGTCCACATCCTTTGGCATCAAAATGACTTGCTCTGTTTGTTTCGCAAAGTTGCACCAATAACAATCGGATTTTCCACAACCATTCATGAACTCTAAGGTTTGCAATTGGTGGTTGGCTTGTGCGATCCACTCACGTAATAATGTATTTTGATCATCGTCGTAGTGCAGCTTAATTAAGGGGAAATCACCATTTTCATCCTTTTCGATGCAATCGATGATTGCCATATTGCACTGCCAAGATTTGCCTGGCTGTAGATTGCTCATGAGTTGGTAGACACCCAACTGGAACCAGTAGGGATTTGGAAGTTTTCCTTGGCTTCGCGGCCCCGGAGGGGCCGCCTTTTTCGCGGAATTTTCTGGTTTTCCGGTTTTGTAATCTACCACCGTTACCCGATTGCCATCAAACACCATTTTATCCAAAAATCCTGAAATATTGACTCCATCTATCACCGCATTGATCATTCTCTCCGTCTGTACCAAGCTATATTGCTTGAATTCGTCCTTTCTCGCCTGATAATAGGCTGGCAGGACATCATGTCCCTGTTGCATCCGAAGTTTGAATTGCTTCTCATTAAAGGCGTGTCTCTCCTTGTACATCTCTTTGTCGAATTGTACCTTCAAGTCCAACTCACTCATCCATACCTTGTCCTTCGTCCACCGATCCACCCACTTGTGCATCGCCCCGTGCATCGCCGTTCCAAACGCTGCCGCCGGTGAAGGCGCATCGGGCACTCTGACGATTCGCGTGAAGTAGAATTTTAAGCCACATTCCAAAATGCTGTATAACGTGGAAGGCGAGAACTTGAAATTGGCCGTTCTGCTCGCAATCCACTCCATTTTATCGGATTTCAACTTGGGCTTAGACGTGCGCAACAGCATCGCTTGGTTGGTGAAAATCAATCGCTCGCTTGGTATGGTTGTGCAGTCGCTCGCCTCCGTCTCCAATGCCTCAGAAACAAAAGTTGAAGTAATTGCGTCGCTCACCTTGGTTGCAGTAATTCGCTTCTGATTGTAGCTGATGTGCAATGACTTTTTTGCTCGGGTAATGGCGACATAAAACAAACGACGTCGTTCCTCACTGCTTTCCTCATCCGTTGTTTCGTTTTTTAGTTGGATATTCTTGCCATGAATCAACGATAAAATTCGATATGGCATTCTCCCGGTGTCACTTTTTTCCCATTCGGTTTGGTTGGCACGAACCACAAAAACATGCTCAAATTCCAGCCCCTTACTGCTATGAGCTGTGATAAATTGTACACCCTCAGCCCTGCCAATGCGCTTTTCTAAGGGCACCGAGATGTCGTTGTTGATCATCTTTTTCACCGTAGCGATAAATTCATGGGGCTTCATGAACGGGGTTTTTTCACTCATTCGAATCGCAAATTCCATAAATGTTTGTAGCACTTCCAATGTCCACTCCTGGTCGTGCGATTTGAGTGCGTAGGCCAAATATCCCCCTTTGCTGTAAATGTCTCGTATCAATTCAGGTACTGTTAACCAACTCGCTTCTTTGATCCACGTCTCGATGTTGTTCCACAATTCTGTCAGTGCTTCCGATGGAGAATGGGAGAACATATCGCCTTGGGTTGGTGATTTGATGATTTTTTGAATGTGTTCTCGCCAAGTGTATTTGTCTTTTCCGTCCTTTTTGCTGCTTGATCGGTCTGCGTAGATATTTACCGACAATTGGTTGACTTCAAAACTGCTTATTCCATACAAAGGACTCACTAACAGTTTGTAAATCAAGTGTTCACCACTGTTTGGCATTTCTAATTCCAACGCGAGGTATTCCAGCCAATTGAGCAAATGCTGAATCAATGTTTCATTCAGAATGTTTACCGGCCTATGTATTACGAAAGGTACTTCCACCGCGGTAAATGCATCAGACAATACCAAAGCATGCTTGTTTTGTGGGAATAGTACAGCTATTTCATTGGGTGTTTCTCCCGCATTGATTAGCTGTTTGATAGATTCCGCAACCCCTACAGCCTCGTGGAATTCGTTGTTAAATAGGTTGTTGCTAGGCGATGTCTGCGGATATTTCAGGTTTTCACCGCTGGCAATCAAATCTTTACTCAACCCCGGCATTTGATTCACCAATCGCAAATTGTTATGATCGATCAATCGCTTGGCACTGTCCAGAATGGGTTGTGTGCTACGGTAATTTTTGACCAAAACCACTGTCTGTAAATGGGTTGCGTATTTTTCTGCGAATCGCAGCATGTTACTCACTTTGGCTCCTTGGAAAGCATACACGCTCTGATCGTCGTCCCCCACAACAAAACAGTTGGGCTCGTCTTGCCAATAATCAATCAGTTTGTATAGGATGTGATTTTGTATTCCGCTCGTATCTTGGTATTCATCGACAAGGATGTATTGAAATTGCTCTTGGTAGGTGATGAGAAGTTCTTCGTCGTTATCAAAGGCATTTGCCACCCATTCCAACATGTCAGAAAATTCATACAAGCCCGCCGCTGCTTTAGCTTCTCGATATTTCTCATAAAGGTCTGCCGCCGCTTTTGCCTTTTTCCATGATGTCATCGCCTGATCGTAGTCCTTCATTTTTAGGTCACCCGCTTTGTTCGGAGCCCGGTTTACCTTGTACGTGTGATTGGGGAAGGCCATCTTGTAGTTCTCGTGATCGCTAAGAAATTCTATCCAGTCGCTGATTTGAGAGGCATCGATTTCTTCTGATTGCATGAGCGACCACAACTTTGTTAGTTCTTTTCGAATTTGTTGTGCGTCTTCATTGTAGGATTTTAAGACCGATTGGGCTGGGAGTTTTTCGATGATTCCCTGCACCAAATCGATTTTATCCAATTCATCCATTACACGCAATTCGCGTCGTGAAAATTTTTCGGGATAATCTTGGATGATTTTATTGCAAAGCCCATGGAATGTAAAAATGGGTACTTTGTAGGCATCTGGACCCATGAATTGACTGAGTCGTTTTTGCATCGCCGTAGAACCCGCTTCGGTATAGGTGAGACAAAGGATGTTTTGAGGCTGGGTATCTGTTTTTTTGAGTATGTTGAGGATGCGTGTGGCCAAAATTTGGGTTTTACCCGTCCCTGGTCCGGCAATAACCATCACGGGTCCTTCAATGGCGTCAACGGCAAGTTGCTGTTCTGTATTGAGTTTTTGATAGAGTTCTTCGAACGTCTGCATAATTGCAATATAGCCATTATCTTCGCATTTTTATGAGCAACACCAAGCAAGAATATACCCATGTTTTGAACGCCTGTAGGGAAGTGTTTTTGAAGAAAAATCAAGACTATGGCACCTCATGGCGGTTGTTTCGTCCTTCCAGTTTAACCGATCAGATATATATCAAGGCTCAGCGGATTCGCAACATCGAAGAAACCGGTAGAAATGCCGTGGGCGATGATGTGCGTGGCGAATTCATGGGCATCGTAAATTATAGCTTGATTGCCCTCATTCAATTGCATTATATCGGACTGCAAAAGGACCCCGAAGGAATTGAGGAAATTGCCAAAGTCTACGATGAATGGGCAGAGAAAACCCGTGACTTGATGCTGTTAAAAAATACCGACTACAGCGAGGTTTGGCGTGAGATGAGAATTAGCAGTTTTACCGATATGATTTTGGTGAAAATTGCGCGCATCAAACAAATCGAAGACAACGCCGGAAAAACTTCTGTAAGCGAAGGGGCCGATGCCAACTATCAAGATATTATAAATTATGCGATATTTGCTTTAATACGATTATAAAATAAGATGCGGATACCTTACTTGATTGCCAGATTTTTAACCGGAGCGCTGTTTGTGTTTTCTGGGATAGTAAAATTGAACGATCCTAGTGGTTTTGGGATCAAACTCAATGAGTATTTTGATGTGTTTGCCCAAGATCTAGCTACGCCGCAGGATTCCATGCGTTTGGTTGTGTTTTCACAAGGACAGAAAATCATTGATCAAAAAACGGTATTGTACAGTTTTGATACGGAGAAAGAGATGATTGTAGAGGCCAAAGGTGTTTTGGATGGGGGCGATGGGACAGCGATTTTGCCAAAAATCAATGTTCGATGCAGTTGGGGTGGGTCCTCCGTTGCGGAAGCAACTGTGGATGTCATGTTGCCTTTGCCCGCTTCAAAGTCGGTGGATTTTGAATTTGTGGCATTAACACCCGGACAAGAACTGCCCTCAGTAAAATCAACAGTGAACCCCAAACAATCCGGTCATTTGTCGTTCCCGTCACCTATGGTTGGAATGCCGAGCGGTGATTCCGCCAATCCAGAGCCCCTAACATGGGAAGACATCCATGTTTCTGAAAGTAAGGCGGTGAATGTGGCATCTTTTGCCAAACCCAATGGACAGTTGTTTGATTTTTTCAAGTGGCTCAAGGATTACAGTTTGTATCTGAGCGTATTCTTCTGTGCCTTGGAAGTGTTGTTGGGGCTTGCGATGCTGATTGGTTGGAACATCCGTTTAACTGTGGCCATTACAGCGGCTTTGATTTTGTTTTTCACTTTCCTAACCGGTTACAGCGCCTACTTTAACAAAGTAACCGATTGTGGTTGTTTTGGAGATTTCTTGAAATTGAAACCCTGGCATTCCTTCTACAAGGATTTGGTCTTGAGCGGTTTGATTTTGATAATGATTGTCGGAATTAAACACAATGTGCCTTGGTTCTCTAAGCCATTTGGTTGGAAATTGATGGGGGTCTTGAGTGGCTTGACATTGGCATTTGGTGTCTACTGTTACATGTATTTGCCCATTTGGGACTTCTTGCCATACAAAGTGGGAAACAACATCCAAACGATCATGACTTTTGTTCCTGAGGGCGAAAGAAGCAGCGATAGTATCGAAATTACTTGGGTATTGTATAAGCCAAATAAACAGGGGGGTACCGATTCGATTGCTTGTACAACTGCAGAATTTGAAGCCAAAATGGGAGAGGGGTACCAATTTGATGCCACCAAATCTCAACGGAAAAAATTGGTGATCGAAGGATATAAATCGCCCATTCACGATTTTGCCATTAACAACAACCAAACAGGGGCGGATATGAAAGATACGTTCTTACATGCCGATGGCTATCAGTTGGTATATGTTGCACCCTACATCGATCAAGCCTACACCGGAGGAATGGATGATTTGCGTGCCTTGTTTACATGGGGAAATTCGAACGGAGTGAGAATTTATCCACTCACGGCCTCATCGGATCAGCCTGCGAGCGAGTTTGCGAAAACAAATAAGTTGCCGGTGACGTTCTATTCGGCCGATCAAAAAATGTTAATGACAATGGCGAGGTACAATCCTACCGTTTTCTTCTTAAAAGGCGCCCAAATCTTGGGAAAGTGGAGTGGCCGTGATTTGCCAGATTCAGGGGATTTGGAAGCATTGAAGGAGGCTACAGAAAAATTGGAAGCCCAAAAATAAGATTTCATTCATACTGTCTCATTCCATGGAATATTGCAGTATGATTTTGCGAAAAGGCTCACACAGAAGACAAAGATGAAATCGATCACTCGGAAAATTGCCTTTTTGTTTTCGGTGTTGCTCGGATTGGTGTTATTCATATTTGTGTTGTTTCAGGCCATGCCGAATGCAGAGGAGATGCTCACCTCTCAAAGGGCTGATGCCAAAACAAAGGCCGCCATCGTGGCTGAATTGGGTTTGGATGAACCCTTGGGCAAGCAAGCCCTGTATTATGTAAATGATTTATCGCCTATTTCCCTTTACGATAGCAGCTCAAAGAAATTGTCTTTGCTGACGGGTTTTGGAATGAACAAGGGAAAAATTCAGTGTTGGATAAAATTGCCATACCTACGGACATCTTTTCAGAGCAAACAGCCGGTGGGCGGTATGTTGTTTCAAGCTTTTATTGGGACGATGGTATTGGCAATCGCCGCAATGTTGCTCGCACTGGCAATAGGGATTCCCATGGGGGTATGGGCGGCAATGCGACAAGGTAAATGGATTGATCACAGCATCGTTGGGTTGTCCGCTGTGGGTATTTCGATGCCTAGCTTTTTCTCTGCCATGCTGTTTTCCTGGCTGTTTGGATTTGTTTGGCATGAATATACCGGCTTGCCGATGACGGGTAGTCTGTGGGAAATCGACGAATTGGGTGAGAGTCGAACATTGATGTGGTCGAATATGATTTTACCTGCCTTGGCTTTGGGTATCAGGCCATTGGCGGTTTTTATTCAATTGACGAGAAATACCATGGTTGAGATGCTTGCCCAAGATTTTGTACGGTCGGCCAAAGCTAAAGGATTGTCTACATGGCAGGCAACATGGAAACATGCTTTGCCGAATGCCTTGAATCCGCTGATAACGAGTGTAGGCGGGTGGTTTAGCAGTTTGCTCGCAGGTTCTTTTTTTACAGAATACATTTTTCAATGGCGGGGTTTGGGTAAAGTGACTATCGAAGCATTGCAACAATCCGACTTTCCGGTGGTGATGGGGGCGGTTTTATTCACAGCGTGTGTGTTTTTTATTCTGCATACCGTTACAGAACTATTGTATGTTTGGATTGACCCTCGGGTGAGATATGAATAAAATTTACTTAGTTGGATTGCCTGCATCAGGAAAAACGACCACGGCACAGTGGTTGGCCCAAAAAATGGGTTGGTCTTTTGTGGATTTGGATCAGATGATTGAATCTCAACTTCAAATGGACATTTCGGACATTTTTGAAATGCATGGAGAGGATTTTTTTAGAGAAGTAGAAGCCAAATGCTTGCGTGAAACCGAACAATTGGAGAGGGTTGTTGTTGGGTGTGGAGGAGGAACTGTGGCGTATTACGGCAATATGGATTGGATGAAAATTCATGGACTGACGCTGTTTTTGAATACCTCTTTGGATGTTTTGGTGTCTCGAATCGGTGAGAATCTGTCGAGACGTCCGATGTTTTCAGGGAAAAATGAGACAGAAATACTCAATAAATTATCACAAATAGCAGAAAATCGCAGTATTTACTACAGTTCTGCCAAAATAGTTTGGAACAGAAGTGAACCGAACGACATGTTGTATTACGCTGTAAATCAATTAATTGCGTAATATTTAGATTGCTTTTTTTTAAAATTGTTAATTTCTTTTGTAAAAGTTCATTGTACATGAGTATTCACGGCACTTGACAAACTAAATCCGTTAATTACTTTTGGAACATTAACAAACACTAAATCATATACAAATGAACAAATCAGATTTAATTGGAAGAATCGCTAGCGATGCTGGCATCACCAAAG
>CAZZKP010000085.1:0-8572 GCA_964654675.1 uncultured Bifidobacterium sp.
GCCGCAGGCCGCCCTCCCTATTTTACGGCGAAATTGAACATCTCTTTGCCCGCCAAAAAGCCCTTTAACTGGTCGCCACTTTTTACCGCACCCACCCCAGCTGGAGTCCCCGTGAAAATGTAATCACCAATTCTCAAACTGAAATATTCAGAAACGTGTGCAATGATCTCATCCACGTTGTGTATCATTTGGTTGGTATTTCCACTTTGAACTACCATCCCATTTTTTTCTAGGGAAAATGCTGCGGCATATATGCCCTCAGAATCCCCATTTGTCAATTCGCTCAAAGGAATAAACGCACTGATTGCCGCCGAATGATCAAATCCTTTGGCTTTTTCCCAAGGCAATCCTTTGGATTTCAATTGACTTTGCACATCCCTTGCGGTAAAGTCGATGCCTAAAGCTACTTCATCGTAATAATCCTTCGCAAAACCCAAGGGTATATGTCGTCCCGGCTTCTTGATTTTCACCACCACTTCCACCTCATGGTGGACATCGTTTGAAAAATCTGGAATGAAAAAGGGGTTATTGTTCCGCAAGAGCGCTGTATCGGGTTTGATAAAAATGACGGGCTCCTCTGGGGTCTCATTGTTGAGTTCCTTGATGTGTTCCGTATAATTTCTGCCGATACAAATGATTTTCATAATGGCAAAGGTAATAAGGGCGGGTGAATCTTTGTCGTTATGGCAAAGGGCAGCAGGTCGGGGAATCCTATCCGGGCAGCGGGATCGGTGAATCTTAGTCTTTCACCAGGGTGCTTTCGCGTTCTGGTCCCAATGAAATGACTTTGATTTTGGTGCCAAGATAGTTTTCAACGAAATGCACATAGTTCCGGAAACGCTGATCCATGGCCTCAAAACCTTGGGTGTGAGACAGGTCTTCGCCCCATCCTGGGAACCATTCCAAATTTGGCTCAATTTGGTCATTGCACATATTGCTGGGCACTTGCTCGCTTCGCTCGCCATTGATCGTATACGCAGTACAAGCAGCGATTTTGTCCATGCCGTTCAATACATCGCTCTTCATCATAATCAATTCGTCTACGCCATTCAACATGCAGGTGTATTTCAAAGCAACGAGATCAATCCATCCAGTACGACGTTTACGTCCGGTTGTCGCGCCAAATTCGTGTCCTTTAACGCGCAAATATTCGCCTGTTTCATCGTTTAGCTCGGTGGGGAAAGGCCCGGAACCCACGCGGGTGCAATAGGCTTTGAAAATTCCGAATACTTTGCCTACGTGTTTTGGAGCAACGCCCAAGCCTGTGCAAACGCCGCCTGCCAGCGTATTGCTACTGGTTACAAAAGGATAGGTTCCAAATTCGATATCCAACAAACTGCCTTGTGCTCCTTCGGCGAGAATTTTCTTGCCTTGAGAGATGCAATCATGGATGAAATATTCACTATTGACAATTTTATGGGTTTTCAAAAACTCGATGGCGCTGTAGAATTTGGATTCTTCTTCTGCCAAGTTGAAATCGGTGAAGCCATAAAATTCGATGAGCTTTAGGTGCTCGGCCACGGTATTTTGATATTTCTCTTTGAAGTTGGCGTCTAAGATATCACCAACTCTCAGGCCTGAGCGACCGATTTTGTCTTTGTAGGTTGGGCCAATGCCACGAAGGGTACTTCCGATTTTGGCATCGCCTTTGGCGGCTTCTGAGGCTGCATCCAAAATGCGGTGTGTAGGCAGGATTAAATGCGCTTTTTGTGAAATAAACAAACGCTCTTTGTAGTCGGGACATTCGTTTACTATTCGTTCGATTTCCTCTCTCAAACGAACTGGGTCGATCACTACGCCATTTCCAATCAAATTGATGGTTTCCTTGCGGAAAATCCCGGAAGGAATGGTATTTAGAACAAATTTCTTTCCTTCGAAATCCAAGGAGTGACCTGCATTTGGGCCGCCTTGAAAACGCGCTACGACATCGTATTTTGGGGTGAGGTAATCCGCAATTTTACCTTTTCCTTCATCGCCCCATTGGAGGCCTAATATTACATCAACCATTGACTGAGTTATCGATTTTAGTGTTTTATTGAGTGTTGGGGTTTATGTTGCATTGAATGCAGTTTCCCTGTGAATCTGTTTGTGGATTGGCATAGAGATGCAAACTGTGGCTGCTGACTTCGAATTTGAGCAATCCACCCATTGTGCTAGTGATTTGTTGCACACGGGGATCGCAAAACTCAAATACGCGTTTGCATTTATTGCAAATTAAATGGTCGTGCTGTTTGTAGCCAAAAGCCTGCTCGTAATGAGAGGTGTTTTGACCAAATTGGTGACGTTTAACGAGGCCTGACTCTACCAGTAAATCGAGGGTGTTGTACACAGTGGCTCGGGATACATGGTAGTTTCGGCTTTTCATTTTTAGGAACAGCTCATCCACGTCAAAATGGACTTTGGACGAGTATATTTCGTCCAGAATCGCGTAGCGTTCTGGGGTTTTTCTGTGTTGGTGTAATTCTAAGTATCCCGTAAAAAGCTCTCGCACTTCTTGCTTGATTTTTTCTGTTTGGGGATCTTTTTTGGCCGTCATCGCGATGGGTATTAATTGCCTTCCGGTCCTGTGTAACCTGGATTGGGAATCTGAAGTCGCAATTTTCTGGCTGTGGGAAATTCCTTTTTGATATCAGCCAACGCCGCATCTGCTTCCGCTGCGGTGGTAAATGCTCCGATGTAAACTTTAAAATTGGGTTCGTCGTATATCAACAACGCGCCATATGTACTGCCGAAGATTTCATCGGCTTTCTTTTGAATTTCAGTGGCTTCAGCACGTTTGGATGAGAATCCAACGAAAATTCTGTATCCGCTAATCTTTTTGTCACTGCTTTTGGTGCGTTCTTTTCGCGCTTTTTCCATCGATTCAACGGCCGGTTCTACATCGTAAACCACTTGCGATTTTGCCTCTGCCGCCCACAACAGGCAACACAAAAGGACAAGTCGGAGGGTTTTTGTGTTCATGACAATTGAAAAGAATAAATTCACAGCACAAATATCGTGATTTTCCTTCATACAATTATACGCTGTTGTACCTTTGTGGTATGGTAAAAAAAGTGGCTTTGGTGGTGTTGGATGGTTGGGGCTTGGGCAATGGCTCGTATTCTGACGCCATCAATCAGGCGATTACGCCATTTACGGACTCTTTGTTTGCGAGATTCCCAAATGCAACGTTGCGCACCGATGGTGAAAATGTGGGTTTGCCCAACGGTCAAATGGGGAATTCGGAAGTGGGTCATATGAATTTGGGTGCGGGAAGAATCGTTTGGCAGATGTTGGCCAAAATTAATAAGGCATTTGCCCAAAATGAAGTAGAAGACAATGTTGTGTTGCTCAAAGCGATGTCATCGGCGAAGTCGGGTAACAAAGCATTTCATATCATGGGTTTGTTGAGCGATGGCGGCGTACATGCCCACATCGAACACATCAAAAAACTCTGTGTGATTGCCCAAGATTTTGGATTGAAGAATATTTATGTACATGCTTTCTTGGATGGGAGGGATACGGATCCTCATTCGGGAATTGGATATTTGAAGGATTTGGAGTCGTCGATCCAAGGCACCCACGCCAAAATCAGCACGGTGGTTGGTCGTTACTATGCCATGGATCGCGATGAGCGTTGGGAAAGAGTAAAAGTATGCTACGATTTGTTGGTTCATGGAACGGGGAAATCGGTCCAATCCATAGAGGCAGTAAACGACGAATACAAAGCGGGGATCACGGATGAATTTATGAATCCGTTGCGGTTGTTGGGCGACAAAGAAGGTTTGTTGGCAGAAAACGATGTTGTTATAAATGCAAATTTCAGAACCGATAGAGGAAGGCAGATCACCCGTGCCTTAACCCAAGAGGACATATCGTCGCACGGGATGAAGAAATTGAAGTTGGAGTATTACACGCTGACGCAGTACGATGCGAAATATAAGATTGCAGGTGTTTTGTTCGAAAACGACAACCTGCAGCAGACATTGGGTGAGGTGATTTCGATGTCGGGGCTCAGGCAGTTGCGCGCGGCGGAAACAGAGAAATATCCCCATGTTACGTTTTTCTTTTCTGGGGGCAGGGAAACCGTTTTTGAAGGGGAAGATCGATTGATGGTCCCATCGCCCAAAGTGGCTACCTATGATTTACAGCCTGAAATGAGCGCCGTAGAACTGACAGAAAAAGCCCTGGAAAAAATGCAACAAGAGCAGTACGATTTTGTGTGTTTGAATTTTGCCAATGCCGACATGGTAGGTCATACCGGAGTGTATTCAGCCATCGTGAAAGCAGTGGAAACGGTGGATACTTGCCTACAGCGTTTGGTTGAGGTGGGTGAAGAGATGGGATATGAATTCATCATTTTGGCCGATCATGGAAATGCCGATGTTGCAGTGAACGACGATGGATCTCCCAATACCGCGCACACCACCAACCCCGTACCGGTGTGGTGGGTGACACAAGAAAAGGAGCAGGATTTACGCAACGGTATCTTGGCCGATGTGGCGCCTACAATTTTACATATTTTGGGTGTGGTTCAACCTTTGGAGATGACGGGTAAATCATTGATTTTATGAGGATTGAAATAAAAAAATTGAAACAATTGGGGCCATTGAATCCGCCGCAATTTTCAAACTATTTTGTTTGGATTTTCTTTCTGATGGGTGCCTTTTTGATGGGTTGCGGCAAGGATTCTCACGTTGATGCGGCCGCGGAACCCGATTCTTTTGTGCGATTTGCGCAAAATGAAATTGCTTGGTTGCAGAAAATGCAACCTGGAATGACAAAAACGGTAACGGAGGGAGAGACGGTAGAGACGGAAACGATGGATAGTTTGGATTGGAACAATGAATTGGAGGCCATTCGCACTTGGTCGGTTTATGCCATTTCAAAAAAATCAAAAATGCAACCCGCTTACGATACCACAATCGATGAGTCGGGGCCATTGAAAATTGCTCGGATGAATGCCCGTGACACGGCGGCAGAATTGCAGGAGTTGATGGTTACGTATCGCAAAGGGAAAATCGAACTGATGCAATGGACGGTCGTTCAGCGCAGTTGGTTTATGGATAGGGATTTGCGGATTTCTTTTCAGCCCAGGAAAGGCTATGGAATCCAAGTGAAAGAGAATGCGATTTGGGCGTCTGAAAAATCTTACGAAATTTACATCGAAATCAATAACAGCGACTTTCTAATCAACGGAAGATGAACATATTAAATTACATCAATGGGGAGATGAAAGCGGCCAACAACGGGTCGGTTTTGGACAATTATAACCCTGCCACGGGAAAGGTATACGGCACGATTCCGAATTCAGACGCGTCTGACGTGAACGATGCCTATCAGGCTGCCGCGGCGGCATTTCCCTCGTGGAGTAATACCCCGGCGGAAGAGCGGTTTAAGATTTTAAATGCCATCGCCGAAGGGATTGATAGTTTGCGTGATACTTTGGCTTTGGCTGAGAGTAACGACCAAGGAAAGCCTTTGTGGTTGGCCAAGAATGAGATGATTCGTGCGGGTCAGAATTTTCGGTTTTTTGCCACCGCTGCGATGCAATTTGCCAGTGAAAGTCATGCCATGGAAAACAAGGCCATCAACTATACTTTGCGTACCCCAATGGGAGTGGTAGGCTGTATTAGTCCATGGAATTTGCCTCTGTATTTGTTTACATGGAAGATCGCGCCGGCTTTGGCAGCGGGGAATTGTGTGGTGGCCAAGCCCAGTGAGTTTACTCCGGTCACGGCTGCAATGTTGGGCGAAATTTGTTCTGCCGCAGGTTTGCCAAATGGCGTGTTGAATATCGTCAATGGGTTGGGTGGTAGCGTAGGTCAAGCCATCGTAGAGCATCCAAAAATCAAGGCGATTTCATTTACGGGTGGCACTGTTACGGGCAAGCACATCGCCAGTGTAACCGGTCCGATGTTTAAGAAAGTGAGCTTGGAATTGGGCGGAAAGAATCCGAACATCATTTTTGCGGATGCCGATATGGACAAGGCGATCAAGACAACGGCAAACAGTTCGTTCATGAATCAGGGTGAAATTTGTTTGTGTGGTAGTCGGGTTTTTGTGGAGCGAAGTGCCTATGAAAGCGTAAAATCGGCTTTGGTTGCGGAGGTGTTAAAGATGAAGGTGGGCGATCCTCTGCATGCCGAAACCCGCGTGGGAGCCATCGTGTCGAAACCCCATTTTGAAAAGGTTTTGGGGTACATCGAATTGGCGAAAAGTGAGGGCGCAACGGTTTTGTGTGGGGGTGGAGCCCTGCAGCCAGAGGGTTTTGAGGAGGGATATTACATCGCTCCAACCATTTTGGAGGGTTTGCCGTTTGATGCCCGATGCAATATGGAAGAGATTTTTGGTCCGGTGATTACGCTGACTCCATTTGACACGGTGGAAGAGGTTTTGAAGATGGCGAATGCCACAGAATACGGGTTGGCGGCAACGGTTTGGACGCAGCATCTAACGCGAGCGCATCAGGTGGCGGCTCAGTTGCAGATGGGTATTGTGTGGATCAATTGCTGGTTGCTCAGAGACTTACGGACGCCTTTTGGGGGAGTGAAAAGTAGTGGCGTGGGCAGAGAGGGCGGTTGGGAAGCGATGCGATTCTTTACCGAGGTGAAGAATGTTTGCGTGTCGTTGTAGTGCGTATCTTTGTAAAATGTTTGACAACAGCGATCGTACAGAGATTGGTGCTATGGGTGAATTTGGGCTCATTCAGCATCTTTCACAGCATTTTGAGGTAAAAAACGCGAGAACGGCCAAAGGAATTGGCGATGATTGTGCCGTAATTGATTGCGGTGACCATTTTGGGTTACTGACCACCGATCTGTTGTTGGAAGGTGTGCATTTTGATTTGAGTTTTCATCCATTAAAGCATTTGGGTTACAAGGCGATTTCGGTGGCTCTGAGCGATATCTATGCGATGAATGGCATGGCCGATCAGGTGGTGGTGGGATTGGGTTTAAGCAATCGATTTTCTTTGGAGGCGGTGGAAGAGTTGTACGCGGGGATGCAAATCGCTTGCGAGCATTTTGGGGTGGATTTGGTTGGCGGCGATACCACAACGTCTCAAAGTGGATTGGTGATTTCGATGTCGGCCTTCGGCCGAGTAGCAAAAGACAAAATTGTTTATCGTGGCGGCGCCCAAGTGGGTGATCTTTTGGTGGTAAGCGGCGATTTGGGTGGGGCTTATATGGGCTTGCAAATCTTGGAAAGAGAGAAACGGGTGTTCTTGGAGGTGCCCGATATGCAGCCGGATTTGGAACAATATGATTACATCGTGGGCCGACAGCTGAAAGCGGAGGCCCGCAAAGACGTAATTGAATTATTGAAAATTTTGGAGGTGAAACCCACGAGCATGATCGACGTGAGCGATGGCGTGGCCTCTGAATTGCGACATTTGGGCAAGGCCAGTGGATGCGGGTTCCACGTCTATGAGGAGAAGTTGCCGATTGATCCGCAGACAATAGATACGGCATTGACGTTTGATTTGAATCCAAGTATTGTGGCTTTGAATGGGGGCGAGGATTATGAATTGTTATTCACGGTGGGTCAAGCAGACTACGAAAAAATCAAAACGATGCCTGATTTCACTGTGATTGGATATGCTACCGATGTAACCTCAAAGAATATGTTGCGTACAAAATCCGACAATCAGTTCGAGATCAAGGCCCAGGGTTGGCCAGATTCGCAAAAAGATTAATTTCTTTGGCGTTTTTCGCCACGGGATTTCGTTTCTGAGGTTGTATTTTTGCATTTATGTTTCGTTCGCATACTTGTGGTGAATTGCGTATTTCGCACGTTGGTAATACAGTTACCCTTTCTGGTTGGGTAGCAAAAATCCGTTTGATGGGTTCTATGGCCTTCGTTGATTTGCGGGATCGCTACGGCATCACTCAATTGTCGTTCAACGAGGCTTACAGCGCCGAAATGTTGGCGAAAGCAGGTGAATTGGGTCGCGAGTACGTGATTCAAGTCAAAGGCCAAGTGGCAGAGCGGGAATCCAAAAACAAGTTGATGCCCACGGGTGAGATTGAAATTGTGGTTTCGGAGTTGACCGTATTAAATCAAGCCAAAACGCCACCCTTTACCATCGAGAATGAAACCGATGGCGGTGATGATATTCGCATGCAATACCGTTATTTGGATTTGCGTAGGGATGTGGTTCGGGCGAATCTGGAGATGCGGCATCATTTGGCGCAGAAGATTCGCAATTATTTGAGCCACGAACAATTCTTGGAAGTAGAAACACCTGTCCTGATTAAGAGTACACCCGAGGGAGCCCGCGATTTTGTGGTGCCGTCTCGTTTGAATCCGGGTCAGTGGTATGCTTTGCCTCAGAGTCCGCAGACTTTCAAGCAGTTGTTGATGGTGAGTGGATTTGATAAGTATTTTCAGATTGTTAAGTGTTTTAGGGATGAGGATTTGCGTGCGGACAGGCAGCCAGAGTTTACGCAAATCGACTGTGAAATGAGTTTTGTGGAGCGGGAGGATATTTTAAACACCTTTGAGGGATTGGCTAAGCATTTGTTTGCCGAGGTGAAAGGGGTTCATTTTGATGCTTTCCCACGAATGACCTATGCCGATGCAATGCGTTTGT
>CAZZKP010000086.1:0-8494 GCA_964654675.1 uncultured Bifidobacterium sp.
TATCCCAGATTATTGGATCATATTGGGTTGATTCAAACGGTTTTTATCACACCCTACGACATAGACTTGGTTTTGAGTGGCAGCGAAGAACGAAGAAAGTTTATCGATGTAAGCCTTTGTCAGATTGATGCCGCTTACCTGCAAAATCTAAGTATCTACAAAAAATCGTTGGATCAGAGAAATGCCCTATTAAAAAATATGCAAGGTAGGTTCATTGACCCGGATTTATTGGGCAGTTTCGACTCCAAACTCATCCCCACTGGGGAGCTGATTTATGCTAAGAGGAAGGAATTTATCGAGAAATTTCTCGGTTTTTTTGTACCCATTTATCAGGATTTAAGTCAAGGCAAGGAAACACCAGAATTGCAATATGAAAGCACGTTGAGCGAAGGCAGTTTTGCCGATATATTGTATAACAACCACAAAATGGATTGCGCCGCACAACGCACCACTTTTGGCATTCACAAAGATGATTTGCAATTCAACTTGGACGGGTTGCCATTGAAAAAATTTGGATCACAAGGCCAGATTAAATGCTTCATCATTGCACTCAAACTAGCCCAGTACAGGTACTTTCAATCGGTAACACAAAAATGTCCTTTGCTTCTTCTCGATGATATTTTTGAGAAAATTGATGCAGATCGTGCTCAACGACTCATTGAGTTGGTTGGAGAAACTTCATTCGGTCAGATTTTGATCACCGACACGCATGCAAGTAGAGTAGAAACGCATTTTTCTGGCATCCAAGCCGAGAAACTGCATCATCAAATCGGATAAACAATTACATAAACAATCCCACCATCAAATCGATGTCGTGGTATTTGATTCCAAACTTATCCGCCAAATTTTTATTCGTTAGACTACCACGATACAAATAAGTGCCTTTACGAACACCTGCCTTCATCTTCAAAAACTCACCAAATCCGCCCATTTGCGCCATTTCATCCAACATTGGAGTAAATACATTGCTTAAGGTATAGCTAGCGGTACGACTTACACGCGAGGCGATATTTGGAACACAATAATGGATGACATCGTGCTTATGGAATACGGGTTTCTCGTGATTGGTCACCTCACTGGTTTCGAAATTTCCACCTCTATCAATGGCCACATCAATGAGAACCGAATGAGCCCGCATACCCATGACCATTTCTTCAGAGACAACAATTGGACTTCGAGCCGTATTGCCAGCCAAAGCACCAATCACTACATCTGCACTTGCGATGGCATTTTTGATTACTTGTGGCTGTATGGTAGAGGTATATAGATGAAATCCGAATGATTTCTGAATTCTACGAAGTCGATACATATTGTTATCGAATACTTTCACGTTTGCCCCTAAACCCAATGCTGCTTTTGTGGCAAACTCCCCCACTGCACCTGCGCCAATCACGACAACCTGGGTTGGAGGCACACCGGCAAATCCGCCAAGCAACTCTCCTTTTCCTATGTGGGTATTATTCAAATATTCTGCAGCAATTAAAATACTTGCGGTACCTGCAATTTCGCTCATGGCACGAATAATTGGACGTGTTCCGCCATCGTCTTCCAAATATTCATAGGCCATTGCGTTGATTTTTTTCTCCATCAACTTTCTCAACAACACCGAATCCAACTGATTGATTTGCAATGCAGAAATCAACAACTGACCCGGTTTCATCAATTCAATTTCAGTCAATGTAGGAGGATCAATTTTTAGTATCGTATCACAAGCATACACGTCTTTGTTGGAATGAACGATCTCCGCACCCGCCTCGCTAAACTGAATGTCAGAGAAATTTGCATTTCGTCCAGCACCTGATTCAATCACAATTCGATGACCATTGCTCGTAAAATAAGCCACGGCGGCCGGCGTGAGAGGCACTCTATTTTCCTGAAAAGTCACTTCCTTGGGAATACCGATATTTAAAGAACCTCCCTTAAAAAATTGTGCTACAGACTGCAACTGCGTCTGAGCTTGAGATTCTGGCGATAGAATATTTTTTGACAATGCCACGGACTGTATGATTTTTTGCACCTCTAATATAGCAAAGGCTTAGAAGCATTCCTATTATTAGATTATTACAAATATACACATTTGTTGAGTGCCCTAGATTTTTGGCTCAGTCTTTGCTTACTCCTGCGCAACTTAAACTGCGTTATTTTTGAAAACAATGACAAAATCCATTTTCATCGCAATTACATTGTCGCTCATGACATTTTCCAAGGTCAGTGCGCAAGCCCCAATAAATCCCATGGGCGAGAATCATATTGCGAGAATTGATAGCCTTACCCAACAATTATTGGGCACAATACCATCACACTCCCCCATAAACTACAGCGAAGTTCGATACCGTAACGGGAGAGAATTTGAAGAAATGATGTTGCAAATTGGAAGTACAATCCCATTCCAATATCATCGGTTGGTAGAACAGCACATCCGCTATTACTTGGGTTATGGCGATGGATATTTCAATCAAATTCACGAGAGAATGAAATTGTATTTCCCCATTTTCGAGGAGATTTTGGATAAAAATGGTTTACCCACAGAATTGAAGTACATATCAGTGATTGAGTCCAATTTAAATCCAAGTGCTGTTTCATGGTGTGGGGCAACCGGCCTGTGGCAGTTCATGCCATACACCGGAAAATTGATGGGAATGCGGATCGGTTATCCATGCGACGATCGCAAGAGTATTGTAGCCAGCACACAGAAAGCCTGTGAGTATTTCGCCAATTCACAATCAATATTTAACAATTGGTTGTTCAGCATTGCTTCTTACAACTGTGGCCCAGGAAACGTTCAAAAAGCCATTCGTAGAAGTGGTGGAAGAACCAATTTTTGGGAAGTTTTGCCATTCCTTCCCAAAGAGACCCAAAACTATGTCCCCAAATTTATCGCAGTCGCCTATGTCCTCAATTTCACGGAAAAAGGCAAAAATGCTTTATGCAATGATCAGAGCATCGTTTTGGCACCAACCAAAATTGATTCTACCATGCATTTGGGGAAAATCAGTGAATACCTTGGAACCCAGCACAATGTAACTGGATTAAATCAAGAGTTGCTAAATCACAATACAGACATGGCTGCCAACAGTGTTATTTTGATGCCTTATTCGGCAAGTATGGATTTTATTGATCGATTCGATAGCGCCGCGGCTTTTGCGAAATTTCAAGGCTCTTATGTACCAACCAATTACCGAGCCCCATATGCCTATCCAAAATCAGTCCCTCGCGGTGCCCACGTTGCGGTTGCAAATTCTGCAGCCTACCACGCTCCTGTAAAATCAAAAAATTCTCCCAGAAGTATACACGTGGTAAGAAGAGGACAAACATTGAGTCAAGTTGCCAGAACACACGGCGTAACGGTCACCCAAATAAAAACTTGGAATCATTTACGTTCCAACAATATCCAGGTTGGACAACGATTGATCATCCGTAAATAAAATCACAGTTGATGTCATTTTTTCGGAAAAGAATCCCATTCGCTACTGCCCTTTCTTTCATTTTATTGCTTATTGGTTCTGGCTGCAATTCATCGGCAGACGATGCCCAAAAAGATACCGCGATCGGGGTAGCGGGCAGAATTTCGGTTTTTTACCCAGATTTCTTTGAGGATACTGCAGGCGAGATTTTCACCAACACCCGATGGGCTGTTGATAGCAATTTGATTCGTTTCGAAGAGAATCTACCCGTTTCCAGCGATGGATATTATGAAGCCATGTTCGACTTTGAATTGCACAATTTCTCACAAATGGAAGAAGAGGATATTGCAACAAAAAACGACATGCATTCCGCGCCTTTGGTATGGATAATTGACCCAAAGAGCAAGTTTGAAGGCATCAAGCAGGCATCTCACAACAAATTAGCCCAAGCCAGGAGAATTCTGAAAGACACCACCATAGACCATATGGAATGCACCTGGATCAGCAACGTTTGGTCTGTCCCGCAGGTCGTGTTGTTGATCCAAGACCTTCACTCCAACGGAGAAAACATGAAATCTCTTTGGTTTCAAGCAAATCAAAAGGCATTGTTCCAAATAACCAAGCAATTTGAATTACAAAACACGATCGCTTCGGGAACGCACAACTTGTTGCATCACCCAAGTCTGGTTCAAAATCGTTACAGTGATAGCATTTCTGAAGCGATCGAAGCCAATTTTGCCGTTAAAACGATTCTTTCCGCCGAACTCAAATTGGTAGCGAAAACGAACGACTTTTTGTGGTTGCGACAGGAAACAGGCAATTATCACAGCAATTTGATGCTACAGTTTATCGCAGAATCTGACACAATTGTTGACCAAATTGCCTCGCGCAATGCATTGACAAAAAAATACCTCAAAACGGCCGAAGGCACATGGGTGGAAATTAGCGAAAGTGGACAGTTTCCAATAAGGAGATGGACAACCATGGGTCCTCACGGACAAGAATTCTGGATGAGTGGCTGGCAAACGGAATTAAACACGAACAGACGCGGACCTTTTGTAAGACGAGTTATTCGCGATGAAGCAAACCATCGAAATATTGCCGTTGATGCTTTTATCTTCGCACCCAATCAATCTCGGAATCGTTTGATGCGCGAGTTGGAAATCATGGTCAGTCAATTCAATTTAGCCCAGTGAATATCGTAATCTTCGCATCCGGTAGTGGCAGCAATGCAGAAAATATCATCCATCACTTTGCCGGAACATCAACCCATGTTGCTGCAATTTTTTGCAATGTAGTCGGTGCGGGCGTATTTGAGCGGGCTTCAAGATTGGGGGTACCTTGCTTACTTTTCAGCAAGGATGAGTGGAAAACTGGCGATCGGATTGATTCGATTTTACGCGATTACAGTCCCGATTTAATTGTGTTGGCTGGATTCTTATGGAAGTTCCCCACGCGATTGCTATCAGAATTCCCACATGTAATCAATGTCCACCCCGCCCTACTCCCCAAATTTGGTGGGAAAGGCATGTACGGAATGCATGTCCACGAAGCGGTTGTCGCTGCACAAGAAAGGGAAACCGGAATCACCATTCATTGGGTCAATGAACATTACGACGAAGGTGCTGTCATTTATCAAGCCAAATGCAGCCTGTCACCTACAGACAAGGCTCAAGATGTGGCCCAAAAGATCCATCAACTTGAAGGTCGGCATTTTCCCCGCATCGTGGAAGAAGTATTAAAAGACCTGAAACCTAATTCGTAAATTCGCATTCAGGCGATGTACCACTGAAATCGCAAATAAATAGAAAAGCCGATCATTTCACATCAAAAAAATCAATAAACAATCATGAAATCAAATCACATAGAAACGTTGGTTTTGCACGCGGGCATCGAGCCTGACCCAACTACAGGTGCAATCATGACCCCCATTTTCCAAACAAGCACCTATGTTCAAGCGGCGCCTGGTGATCACAAAGGATATGAATACGGAAGGACCCAAAATCCAACACGAGATGTACTCCAGAAAAATTTGGCAGCATTGGAAGGCACCAAATATGGCCTGTGTTTCAGTACTGGGATGGGCGCGGTGGATGCCTGTGCAAAATTGTTACAACCTGGTGATGAAGTAGTTAGTACCAATGATTTGTATGGTGGGACCTATCGCCTATTTACCAAAATATTTGCCCAATATGGAATCAAGTTTCATTTCGTTGACATGAGCAATGAAGCGGCAGTTCGCGCCGCAATGAACGAGAAAACGAAAATGGTCTGGGTTGAAACACCTACCAATCCATTGTTGCGCATTATCGATATTGAGCTCATGATTCAGATTGGACATCAACACAATAGTATTGTGGTGGTGGACAACACCTTTGCTTCGCCTTATTTGCAGAATCCTGCGAAGATGGGCGCTGACATCGTGATGCATTCGGCCACCAAGTATATTAACGGTCATAGCGATGTGGTGATGGGTGTCTTGTGTACATCCAATGATGATCTAAAGGATCGATTGGCCTTCATTCAGAATTCTTGTGGGGCGACCCCCGGACCGATGGATTGCTTTCTGACACTGAGAGGCATCAAAACGCTTCATATTCGCATGCAACGCCATTGTGAAAACGGAGCAAAAATTGCTCATTGGTTAAAAAACCACCCCAAAGTGGGCGATGTATATTGGCCAGGTTTTGAATCCCACCCCAATCATGCGGTGGCAAAAAAGCAAATGAAGGATTTTGGCGGGATGATTTCATTTACCCTTAAAGACGATGCCATTGAAAAGGCGTTGACCTTCTTGAAATCGACCCATCTTTTCGCTTTGGCGGAGAGTTTGGGTGGTGTAGAGAGTTTGGTTGGCCACCCTGCAACGATGACGCATGCGAGCATTCCGAAGGCAGAACGCGAAGCCAATGGATTGAAAGACAGTCTGATTCGTTTGAGTGTGGGTATTGAACATGTAGACGATTTGATTGCAGATTTGGAAGGCGCTTTGGACAAGGTTTAATCACGTTCCATCGTCGCCGTTGGAACTTCTGCGTATTTCGATTTGATACGATATTAATGACAAATTTTATGCACCCGTAATGGGTCAAATAGCAATGACAGACCTCGAAATAAAGGACTTATTGGATTATTGGGCCAAAGAGGTGGAAGAAAACGCATTTATCGAATTTGATCCAGTTCAAATACCTCATCGGTATTCTCGATTGCAAGACATTGAAATTGCTGGTTTTTTTGCTGCAATTATGGCATGGGGCCAACGAAAAACAATCATCCGGAGTGCGCAAAAACTCATGTTATTGATGGATGATGCGCCCTATGATTTTATTACCCAGCACGAGCCTTCTGATTTAAAGCGCTTTCAATCATTTGTACATCGAACGTTGAATGGAGAGGATGTGGTTTCAATGATTTCCTTTTTTCGGCAACATTACCAATCATTGCCAAGTTTGGAGGATGTATTTTTTACACCTGCCGTGCTAGCGGCACCAATTGGAACTCAGGTTCATGAGGCACTTGTGGCTTTTCAGTCGGCTTGGGCCGCTTTTCCCCATGAAAGAAGAACAGACAAACACTTGGCATCGCCATTAAAAGGCAGTGCTTGTAAACGCTTGAATATGTATTTTCGATGGATGGTTCGTCAAAAATCTCCCGTGGATTTTGGCATTTGGACGAAAGTATCGATGTCGGAACTGTTATGTCCGCTCGATGTCCACGTGCAACGCATCGCCATTGAAATGCGATTATTGCATCGCGATAAGTCAGATTGGCAGTCGTGTATTGAATTGACAGACAGATTGCGGGCATTTAGGCCTTTTGATCCTGTTTTTTACGACTATGCTTTATTTGGCATTGGTGTTGCTAAAATGAAAGAAATTGTCCGTTAAACCGCAGAAATTTCATAAATTCGTAATAATAAAAAATCAGCAAAATGGCAGAAAAATTCACTAGCAGTAACTTCAACGAAGTGGTATTGCAATCAGACAAACCCGTATTGGTAGATTTTTGGGCAGAGTGGTGTGGTCCTTGCCGCATGATCGGTCCAATGGTCGATGAACTTTCAAATGAATATGCAGGCAAAGCGGTAATTGGGAAATTGAATGTGGATGAGAATCCCGACATTTCCATGAACTATGGAGTACGCAGTATCCCTACCCTTTTGATATTCAAAAATGGACAATTGGTTGACAAGATTGTGGGTGCTGTTCCTAAGCAGAACATTGCATCGAAGATTGAGGCTCAATTGTAATTCTAAATGACTTGAAAAAAAGGCCGGCTCGCCGGCCTTTTTTATGATTCCTGCACCAATATTAACCTCACTCATCCAAAGCAGCTCAAACAACTAAACCCTTTCCCAACTTGTTACTCGAAGAAATTCAATCTTACTCCGATTTCGAACTCCTTGCAAACAAAGCCAAGGAAGGATTTATTGCGGGCTTACATAAAAGTCCATTTCGAGGGTTTTCCGTTGAATTTGCCGAACACCGGCCCTATAATCCTGGGGAAAGTGTAAAAAACATTGATTGGAAATTGCTGGCTCGGACCGACAAGAAATACATCAAACAATTTGATGAGGAGACGAATTTAAAGGCACACATTTGGCTCGACACATCAGGAAGCATGCGGTTTCCGGAGAAAATGGAATCAAAATTAAAATTCGGAACCCTAACAGCAGCGGTCATTGGCGGATTGTTGCAACAGCAAAAAGACAGCTTCTCTTTGGGGCTTTTCAATGAAAACGGATTTTTTCAAAGAAGTGCATGCAAAAGTACCCGGGGACATTTTCAGCAGCAACTGGCAACATTATCACCCCTTTGGATGGGCCAAGATGCCACACAAAAAATCAATACTTCCGCGGTGAATCAAACGATGGAAGAGGCGATATTGAATGTAGGCCGCCGTCAATTGGTGGTGAGAGTGAGCGAGTTGTGGTGGGGTCCGGCCGAGGCGGAAGCCGAGGCGTGACTTGCGGCGCGCCCCGAGCCTCGCCACGTGCATGCACTATGCTCTCCTTCACTCTCGGTTTCTCACTCTGTTTGGTCGCTTCTTCTTAATAATACTAAATGACCGCCATTTTTTTTTATAATTTC
>CAZZKP010000087.1:0-8454 GCA_964654675.1 uncultured Bifidobacterium sp.
AAATAATCAATAGGGTTGGTGATAGTTTCTGCAAAAATGGTTGCAAATTTAGGGAATTTCGCTGACAAAATGTTAGAAAACAAATCAATTGTATATTTCTCGCTTTCATAATGCCCAATATCACACAATAACATTTTCCCTTGTGCATCAAAAAACTCATGGTACTTCACATCCGAAGTAATAAATGCATCCGCCCCGGCCCGCAATGCATCCCCGATTAAAAAACTGCCCGCACCGCCGCAAATGGCCACCCTACCCACAACCTCCACCTCACACTTCGTATACTTAACCACCGCCACGCCCATCTTTTCCTTTACGTGTTGCAAAAAATCCAAAACACCAACCGGTTTTTGCAAATTACACAAAACGCCCGCCCCGGCCGTTCTAAAGACTTCGGAATCAACAAACCCATCTCGACCAACAATGGGGCCAAAATCCGTCGCAATGGGCCTCAAAACGCGCTCCACGTCAAACCCCAGCTGCTGCGCAATCCGCTCATTCACCCCGCCCCGCAAAACATTGTCCAAATTGGTATGACATGCATAAATCGCAATGTTATTTTGAATGGCCTTTATCACCGTCCTCTGTACATAATCGCCGCCAGTGAAACGCTTCAACCCACCAAAAACAATCGGGTGATGCGCAATTACCATATCGCAACCCCTCCCAATCGCCTCCTCAACCACCGCCTCCGTACAATCCAAACATAACAAAGCTCGCTTCACCTCCGCATTCATATCCCCCACAATCAAACCTGAATTGTCGTACGACTCCTGCAACGCCAAAGGCGCAATCGCTTCAAACGCAGAAACTATTTCGTGTATTCGCAACATGATGATTCAAATTTCATAGAATTCCACCAACTTTGCACCACCCCGTGAAAAAAGCAGTCCTAAAACCCGGAAAAGAAGTCAGCCTCCTCAGAAAGCACCCCTGGGTGTTCTCGGGCGCCATCCAAGAACTTGAAGACGCCTTCATCGGTGATTGGGTGCAGGTCTTCGACAGTCGCGACCGACTTTTGGGCACCGGACAAGTGGGTGACGGTTCCATCGCCATCCGAATGATTGCCTTTGAAGCCATCGAACCCAATGTAGAATTTTGGAAACAAAAACTACAAAACTGCCTCCAACTCAGACAGCACCTGGGCTTTGGCCCCTCAAACCCAACCAACGCCTACCGATTGGTACACGGTGAAGGAGATAACCTCCCAGGCCTAATCATCGACATTTACAACGACTGCGCGGTAATACAAGCCCATAGCCTCGGCATGTACAATAGCCTAAACGATATCGCTGAAGCACTCGAGCAACTCGAAAGCCTGCAACTCAAAACCATCTACAACAAGAGTTTCTCGGCCATGCACGGCAGCGTGGATGAAGATGGATTCTTGCTCGGAGACACCCCCGAAACCCTCGCACAAGAAAATGGATTGCTGTTCAAAGTCAACTGGGTCACCGGACAAAAAACGGGCTTTTTCTTGGATCAGCGCGACAATCGAAATCTCCTTAGACATTTCTCAAAGGACAAAACCGTATTAAATACCTTTTGCTATACCGGTGGATTCTCTGTCGCCGCGTTAGCCGGTGGCGCATCAAAAGTCGTTAGCGCGGATATCAGCCATACCGCCATCAACCTGGCCAACGAGAACATCGCTTTGATGAAACTGAAAAAAGGCCAAACCCACGAAGGCATTGCGGTGGATGTGATGAAATCCCTGAGTGAAGACACCGAACTGTTCGATATCGTCGTGCTCGACCCACCCGCGTTCGCAAAAAGCCTATCCAAGAAACACAAAGCGGTCATGGGATACAAACGCCTCAATGCGATGGGTCTGAAACGCGTAAAACCCGGAGGATTGTTATTCACTTTTAGCTGTTCTCAGGTGGTGGATGATGTGCTTTTCGCCAATACGGTTACTGCGGCCGGCATCGAAGCCAAACGCAATTGCAGAATTCTATATCGACTTGGACAAGGTGCAGACCACCCGGTGAATTTGTATCACCCGGAAGGTCATTACTTAAAGGGATTGGTAATTCAGGTCGAGTAATTTCTGTCTGCCTATTCCAGCGGAATGAATCCCATATCGAAATCTCAACCCCATTGGGAGTAAATTTCCCAAAAAACCTGAAGGGGCGCCCCTATTGTTGCGCGAATCGATAAAACAAATACGCCACGGGCACAAACAAGGCATTTGGCAACCACACGGCCAACCAGGGCCAGACCACACCCGAATTCCCCAACGACACAAAATACTTGCTAAAAAACAAGAAAAAGAGGATCACGAAAATACCCACCCCCAGCGAGAACCCCAGTCCGCCCCGCGTTTTCCGTCCGGCCACGCTCACCGCAATCAAGACCAAAATAAATGTACTAAAGGGCGATGCATACCGTCTATACAATTCCGTTTGCAACAATTCTACATTCGTTGAACCCCGCATTTTCTCTTTGGCAATCATGCTGCGCAACTCGTTCTGATTCAAACTCTGCACGTCCTCGATCCGAAAAAAGAAATCCTCCGGATTGAAGGCAATCAACGTATCCATCATCGATTGATAATGTATTTGCTGATTTCCATTGGCCAAAAACTTCCGTTGCCAAACCATCTCCAACCGCCATTTCTTGGCCTCGGGCGACCACCGGATGAAACGACCAAACAAAGAGCTCTTCAATTCCTTCCCCTGATATTCCTCCAATGTGACCCCCACCCCGGAACTATCGTTGTTGTTGAAATACTCCATGTACAAAATCACTCCGGGTTTAATCTGCCTAAATATGGTCGATTTTGCCTGAGAATAATAGTCGCGCATGTACGCATTTTCGAACCTTACCCTCGCCTTGTCGGTAATAGGAATCACCCAGGCATTCAACATATAACTGCCCATCGCAAGCAGAGCAGCCGTGGCCATGTAGGGCATCAAAATTCTTCGCAACGACATCCCCCCGGCGAGCATAGAGATAATCTCCGTACGAGAGGCCAATCTGGACGTCATATAGAGCACCGAAATAAAAATAAAAATCGGCGAGTAGGTATTCAGTAAACTGGGAACAAAATTGAGGTAGTAGACGCTGAAAATTTCGCCCACCGGCGCCGACTTCTCCAAAAAATCGTCCAGCTTTTCCGCCACATCAAACACCATTATGATGATGATAAAAAGCATCACGGTAACAAAGAATGTCTCTAGGAATTTCTTTGCGATGTACCAGTCTAACTTTTTAAATTTCATAACGATGCGAGGCGATGCAATCTACTACAATTTTCTCGTCACTGTTTTTAGGATGCTATCTTTCCAATGATAAAAATCACCCTGTAAAATCCTCTCCCTTGCCTGCCTGACCAACCACAAGTAAAAACGCAAATTTTGGATACTGGCGATAATTGGGCCCATCATTTCGTTCGATTGAAATAAATGTCGAACATAGGCCTTGCTATACTCCGGTGTGAGCAATGAATCCAAGGGTTCAAAGTCGTCCGCCCACTGTTTGTTTTTGATATTGATAATCCCTTCGCAGGTAAATACGTTGCCATTTCTTCCATTGCGGGTTGGCATCACACAATCGAACATATCCACCCCAAGCGCAATGGCATTCAACAAATTTTCTGGTGTTCCCACACCCATCAAGTAACGGGGTTTGTCGTAAGGCAAAATATCGGTCACCAACTCCGTGATGCGATACATATCCTCATGGGGTTCACCCACGCTCAATCCGCCGATGGCATAGCCTTTGGCATCGTGTTTTAATACATATTCCGCACTTTGCTTGCGCAAATCATCGTACACACTGCCTTGAACGATGGGCATCAACGCCTGCTCATGTCCGTATATAGGCTCCGTCTCATTGAAGCGACCAAAGCATCGATCCAACCAACGATGGGTCATATGCATCGAATTTTTGGCGTAATCATACTCGCAGGGATACGGCGTACACTCATCAAAAGCCATGATGATATCGGCTCCAATTACCCGCTGGATGTCCATCACCCGCTCCGGACTAAACATGTGCTTTGAACCGTCTATGTGACTTGCAAATTTCACCCCTTCATCGGTGAGTTTGCGTGTCCCAGAAAGCGAATACACTTGGTATCCTCCACTATCGGTGAGTACAGGGCGATCCCAATGGCTAAACCCATGAATCCCACCTGCCTTTTGCAAAATATCGAGGCCCGGACGCAAATACAGGTGATAGGTATTGCCCAAGATGATGTCGGCATTGATATCGTTTTTGTTGAGCAGAAAATTGCGGTGCACCCCTTTCACAGTACCGGCGGTACCCACAGGCATAAAAATGGGGGTTTGGATGCGCCCGTGCGCAGTATCAATCACACCCGCTCTTGCTTTGGTGAAAAGATCTTTATGTTGTAATACGAAATTCAATTCTGGGCCATCAATGAAATGCTGAACAAACGGGGGAAAATCGCCGAAAGGCTACCCGAATAATAGCTATTGGGTACGCGGACCAATGCATTGTTGAGGCCGTTGCTCATTTTCAATTCCACCGACATATCTACAAAATCCAAACGAAATTCCATTCCCGCACCAAATTCATAATAATACGTATTGGCTTTTAAGGCAATCAAGGGCTTCGACTCACCGATGACCAAACCCTCGTTGCTCTGAAAATCGTGAGACCAACGCACACCACCCAAAACGTACATTCGGGTATTGTTGGGCATATCGCTGCGATACTTGAGGGTAAGCGGAATATCAAAAGAAATCGTTTCAATTTTGATGTTTGGGCCTGGCGAATGCTGCCATGTATACTGGATATCACGCTGATGCAACTGCAACATCGTCAACGTTTTAATCTCCCAATACTTGCCCATCCTATAAGCAACCGAACCCCCAAATCCCCCACCCGCTTGACTGCCCGGACGAATACTCTGTATCGAATCCGTACGTTGCCAAAAAACCGGATCCAATTCCATTTTCATTTTTGCAGAGGTACCAGCAAAGGCGATACCCCAGAAGAAATGCTTGCGATAGTCCCGATTGTAATCGCGGGGTTGGGAAAAGGATTTTCCTGCCACAATCAACAACAATATGAGGACAATTATTTTACGCATGTATACATGGTACAGATACCAAATGTAAGGGGCTTATAGGTAACGTGGGAAAACCCCACAGATTTTGCTTTTTGAACAAATTCTTCGCCTTCTGGAAATGCCGCAACACTTTGAGGCAAATAGGTGTAGGCATTGGTACTGCGCGACAGCAACTTGCCCATCAAAGGCAAAATGTTTTTGAAATAAAACCAATACAACCGAGAAAATATGGGATGGGTAGGCTTGCTAAACTCCAGCACCACCATGGGTCCACCGGGCTTTAATACGCGATGCATCTCGGCCAAACCGGTCAACAAATTCTCAAAATTTCTCACACCAAAACTCACCGTTACCGCATCAAAATCACCCTCTTGAAAAGGCAATTTCTCCGAATCGGCCTGGGTTAAACGTATGCGCGATGTGAGATTTTTCTGATTCAATTTGATTTGACCAAAATCAAGCATACCCTGACTGATGTCCACACCAACGATGTTTGAACCTTCAATGTTTGTCATTTCGATCGCCAAATCCGCCGTACCCGTTGCTACATCTAAGATGTACTTGGCGCCAAAGGAATTTACGTTCTTTCTCACTTTGGTACGCCAGGAGTAATCGACGCCCAACGACAAAAAATGATTCAAAAAATCATAGCGAGGGGAAATGTTATCGAACATCTCCTCCACTTGCTGCTTCTTGGAAGCATCGGAATTTGGGTTGGGTTTAACTTGGCTTGACACGATAAAGTTGCAAATATACGCAATTTCGAGGGCAGTGTCCGACGAATCGATGAGCAAACACACCGATATTTGCAGACGCAAAATCGCAACAAATGGACATCAATACCGCAGAATACATTGGAAGTTGGCAAAAGAATGCGGACATGCCTCATACCGAATTGCCAGAATTCGCCTTCATCGGTCGCAGCAATGTGGGCAAAAGCAGTTTAATCAACATGCTCACACAAAGAAACGGATTGGCCAAGACGAGTTCCACGCCAGGAAAAACGCAGAGCATCAACTTATTCTTGTTGAACAAGAAAATCCAATTCGTGGATTTGCCGGGCTATGGGTATGCAAAACTCTCCAAAGACAAACGGGAAATTTTTGGCAAAATGATCAAGCATTATTTGCACGAAAGGGTGAATTTGTTTTGCTTATTTGTTTTGATCGACCTACGCATCAAGCCGCAGCAGATCGACATGGATTTCATCAATGAATGTGGTGAGCACAGCATCCCTATGGCATTGATTGGCACGAAGGCGGACAAACTGAAACCTGCAGAATTGGAGGCCAACAAAGCCGCGATTGAAGCCAAACTGTTAGAATTCTGGAATGAATTGCCCCCATTTTTCATCAGCAGCTCCGAAAGCAAGTTGGGCCGTGATGAGGTTTGGGGCTTCATAAAAGGCTCTTTGCCTAAGTAGCGCCTTACTCAATTAAAGTGTGCAACTTCACTGTCGCGGTAAAATGAATCAATTGTCCGCTCGAACTCACGCCAGCGCCACCCATGCTTTTGCCATACGCGTGAAAATTATAAGAGTTTACTGAATTGTCAATCCCTTCGGTTGGACTCGAATTGGTTTCCATAGAAAAGACCTTCCCCAATTTTACATTGGCCGCTTTTGCCAATCGATTGGTGGATTCCAAGGCATCGGCTACAGCCATTTCTTGGGCTTGCCTCACAAAATTCGCCCCTTCTGTGTGAAAATAGGAAACCTTTTCAATTTCATAAATTTTGGTTTTCAGCACCGCCTCTGTGAAATTCTGCATCTCAGCGAGTTCTTTCAGGGTGAAAATGATTTTCTGGGACGACTCAAAACCCACAAAAACCTCTTTCTTCAGTGAGGCATCCCAGCGCATTACTTTATCTGTTGAAATAAGACTCACTTTAATTTCATTGGTATCTAACACATATTTTTTGGTGATGGCCAAAACCGCTGATGCAGTTTTCTGATTTTCGTTGATTGCCTCTCTCAGCGTGGGCCTCACAAATTTCATTGCAAGCGTAATTTCCGCTGCATTTGGGAATACAGTCACCTTTCCAACACCTGTTACATAGATTTTTGGTGAATTCTGTTGTGCCATAGCACTCGGGACGATGAGGCAGATTGCCATCAAACAAAAAAATATCTTTTTCATAGGCTTTTCTCTATAACGCCATGAATATCATTTTATTGCTAAAAGTGTTACCATTAAAACTCCAATTCAAACGACCTGCTTTAAAGACCTTAACACGGATCAAGTTAGCTTCTAAGAATTTTTTCCATTTTCCGTCCTTTCGCCAATTCGTCGACCAATTTATCCAAGCAACGAACATTCCGCGTCAAAGGATTTTCAATTTCTTCAATTCTGTAACCACAGATCAAACCGGTTATTAGGTGCGCATTGGGGTTTAGTTGAGCTTGCGCAAAAAATGCTTCGAATGTTACGTTTCCGTCGATGTGTTTTAATATCATATCATCGTTAAAACCCGTCAACCATTCAATCACCTGATGCAATTCTTCTTTGCTCCTGCCTTTTCGCTCCAACTTCGCCAAATAAAGCGGATAGACCGTAGCAAAGGTCATTTTTGCGATTTTTTCGTTGTGCTCGGGGGTGGGTTGCATGAGATGGAATTGAATCTAATAGTCGCAAAATAAAAAAAAGCGACACAAATCGTGAAATCTGAAAACCTTCAATATCCTCTCACTCCTCATTCGAAAAACTGTAAAAGTCACCCTGCAACTTGCCATTGTTGAGCCCTTTGCATTGAATGAAAATCTGTTTGGGAATCCCAGCTGTGAAATCAATTTTGGTAACGAGGTGGTTATCACAATCCAAATTGTCAACATTTGTAAAAATTAGCCACCCATTTTCCAGTTTTACCGGCAAATCCACAGGCATGAGTGAACCATAATTTCCAACATATTGGTTTTTATCATTGTAAATGAGAATTCGACTTGTAGCCCGATGTGAAAGTCCCCAATACAATACCGAATTCACAATTTTGAGTATCTGACCGTCTGTAGTTGAAACCTCACCCAAATATTTTAGGTGTGTTTCAGTTTGACTTCTTTCTGTCCACTTACCAAACACATACAAACTGTCCACTTTGTTTTCCTGTAAAACCCTCTGCCGCAGTTCAGCGTTAATCACTTGTCCTTTAGCAGAAGCTATAAAAAACACTGTCAGAATACAGATTTTCCATTGTGACATCATAATCTTACAGTTTGTTTTCTTCTGAGTTTTGTCGTGTTCCGCGTTTTTGGACTTGCAATTTAGTCGTCTGCTGAAATACTATCAAGATGTAATTTTTTACCATCAAATTTAAAAATCCGCCCTATTTGTTAGAAGGTAATTCGCCATTGTTCGCTCTTTTCATTTTGAGCGATTCTAAATGACTATTTGCATCAAATCCCTCTACCCTTCCACTAT
>CAZZKP010000088.1:0-8275 GCA_964654675.1 uncultured Bifidobacterium sp.
ATTACCACTTGCAAAAATTACAAATGTCGTCGTTGTACGCCCAAGCATCGCCTTTTCTAAAATACGCTTTGGAAGGTGAAGATGCTTTAAATCAATTTGTTGAGGCCCAAATTAAGGGGTTGGCTTTGGCATATACCTATTTAACTTTGAAAGAGAACGCATGATTAAACCGGTCAAAGGATTCAGTAAATTAAGTAAACAGGCCAAAATTGAGTGGCTTGTCAATCATTATACGTCGGATGCTACATCCACCATGGAAATGTTGGAGGGGTATTGGCACAAACAGCCCGAGGTGCAGAAGTTGCACGATGAGTTCATTGAGAACACCATCAGCAATTATTATATGCCTTTTGGTGTGGCGCCCAATTTCTTGATCAATGGGAAGATGTATGCCATTCCATTGGCGATTGAGGAAAGTTCTGTGGTTGCAGCGGCGGCCAAAGCAGCCAATTTCTGGATCGATCGAGGGGGATTTAGGGCCGATGTGATTGGCATGGTAAAGGTTGGGCATGTCCATTTTATTTGGGAAGGATCAAATGTGGATGGGTTATTTCGCATTTTTGAAGAGAACAAGCATCGTTTTTTTGAAAATACGGAGAGCATAACCAAGAATATGCGGGCGAGGGGCGGCGGTGTGATGAGTTTGGAATTGAAAGACAAGACAGATTTGGAGCCGGGCTATTATCAAGTGGAGGCTCGTTTTGAGACCTGCGATAGCATGGGTGCCAATTTTATTAATAGTTGTTTGGAATCGTTTGCGCAGACATTGAGAGACTTGGCGGCAGAACATGCTGTTGTTCTTGGCGACGCTCCTTTGCAGGTGGTGATGAGTATTCTAAGCAATTTCACGCCAGAGTGTTTGGTTCGTGCAGAGGTGAGTTGTAAGATTTCGGAAATAGAGGAAGGCAGTGGTATCGGGAATCTCGAGTTTGCGGAAAAATTTTGCCGGGCCATTCGCATTGCATCGGTGGAGCCTTATCGGGCGGTTACGCACAACAAGGGGATCATGAATGGAATCGACTCGGTGATTATTGCTACGGGAAATGATTTTAGGGCCACGGAGGCTTGCGCGCATGCATACGCAGCGAAGGATGGGAAATATACCAGTTTAACCCATGCTTCAATTGTGGGGGATACGTTTCATTTTTGGATTGAGTTGCCTCTGAGTATTGGTACGGTGGGAGGAATTACCAATTTGCATCCCATGGTGAGATTTGCCCACGAGCTTTTGGGCTATCCATCGGCCAATGAGTTGATGCAGATTACGGCGGTGGCGGGTTTGGCTCAGAATTTTAGTGCGGTGCGATCTCTGATTACTTCGGGGATTCAGAAGGGCCACATGAAGATGCATTTGTTGAATATATTAAATCAACTGGAAGCCACGGATGCGGAAAAGGAAGAGATTGTCTCTTATTTTAAAGACAAGGTGGTGAGTCATTCGGCGGCGGTGGAGGCATTTATGCGGGTGAGGGGATTGGCGGCGGTGAGTTCGGACAAAAATACATAGACTTTTGAAAACATACTTCTCACACGGAAAAGTGATGTTGTGCGGCGAATACGCGGTGACCATTGGTATTGAAGCCTTGGCGTTGCCCGTTTCCTTGGGTCAGTGGATGTATGTTTGGGAATTTGACTCTCCTGGCGGTGGCGATCGCTTGATTTGGGAAGCCAAAGAAAAAGATGGCAGCACATGGTTGAATGAGAGTTTTGCGTTGCCTTTGGAAGTGATGGAAGTGGATACGGAAAATACCAGCGAGCGCGATCGTTCGCGGGGGGTGCTGCATTCGATGCTGTCGATGGTGGCCGAGGGGTTTTGGAAAACAGGAAAATCCTATCGAATAGAAACCCAATTGGAATTTGACCGCTCCAGCGGTTTGGGTAGTTCTAGTACGATGGTTGCCAATTTTGCTCGATATGCAGGGTTGGATGCACAAAAAGTGCAGCAAAAGGTCCTGGGTGGTAGTGGATACGATGTGGCCGTGGCAGAATTGGGTAAGGGGTTGGTGTTTTGGAAAAACGCCGATGTTACGAATTGGGATGCGTGGAAGTTGTCTGCGGATTTGACATCAAAATGGAAAATCGTGTTTTTGGGAAAAAAGCAAAACAGCAGAAATGCGTTGGCTGATGTGAAGGTGAAATTGATGGAGATGAAAAACGATGATTTTTTGATGCATCAATTGCAACAGGTTTGCGCAGCAGTGAAAATGGCCAACCAAGTGCCGATGTTGGAGGCCGGACTGGAAATGTGGCAAGCCATATTGGCAATGAGTTTGGGCCTAGAAACGCCGTATCAACATTTTGCATTCCAACCGGTCAAAGGCGGTTTGTGTAAATGGTTGGGTGCTTGGGGCGGCGACATGCTGCTGATTAATGATGTTTTTGAAGAAAAAGAACGCAACGCGTTGAAGAAATATCAAATCGTAGATTGGAATCAATGGGTGTTAAATTAAAACGAAAGCGCATGGAGAAATCGATAAATCAGAGTGGTTCAATTCGTGTTGGGTATCAGTGTCCGTCCAACATCGCTTTGGTGAAATATTGGGGCAAAAAAGAGGGCGGGGTTCAGTTGCCAGCGAATCCAAGCATTAGTTGGAGTTTGGGTGATTTGTATGCCTCTACAATTGTGCAGGCCCTACCTCGTGAAAATGATCAAGCCTTCGTTTTTACTCTTGCTGCTGAGCCTAAGCCGTCGTTTGAGCCCAAAATTGCCAGTTTTTTGACGAAAATCGCGTCTGACTGTCCTTGGTTGGTGGATTTTACCCTTCATATTGATTCGCAAAACAATTTCCCTCACGGCACGGGAATCGCGAGTTCTGCGGCCGGTTTTGGTGCATTGAGCCTTTGTTTGGCGCATATCGAACAACTGCTTTTGGGCGATACGTCCTTGCAGACTTTGGTTGGAGGAATGACTTTTTGGCAACGTTCAAGTTATTTGTCGCGCATCGGTTCCGGCAGCGCCTGTCGTTCCATGTTTGCAAAACCCGCCGTTTGGGGTGAAACACCTGCGCTTGCTGGCAGTAGCGATTTGTTTGCGGTGGAATTGGATTTTGAAACACATCCCAGCTTGTCTCATTGGAAAGATGTGGTTTTGATTGTTGATGATGGCGAAAAATCGGTGAGTAGTACGGCTGGGCATGCTTTGTTAACAGATCATCCATATGCCGAAGCGCGCTTTGGTCAGGCCCAGAGAAATTTGGAAGGCATTGCATCGGCGATGAAGCACGGCGATGTAAAATCGTTTATCGAAATTGTTGAATCGGAGGCCTTGCAGCTGCATAGCATGATGATGACGTCGATTCCGTATTACGTATTGATGCGACCCAATACCTTGGCGATTATCGAAGAAATATGGCGTTTCCGCGAACAAACGGGCTTGTCGATTTGCTTCACATTGGATGCGGGCGCCAATGTACACTTCCTTTACGACGGAAAAATCGAAGAGACAGTGATGAACTTTGTGAACAAAACGTTGTTACCTTATTGCAAAAATGGACAGTATCTTTGTAGCAATACAGGTAAACGTCCGGTTGAATTGTAAGAAATGGGAGAAATGATAAAAGACTCACTCTATTACGCCAAGATTTTGTTGTTTGGCGAATATGGAATCATCGAAGATTCGATGGGGTTGAGTATTCCTTACCATTTTTTCAAAGGCAATTTTGATTTTGCAAAAAATCCCAATGAAGTGCAAAGGGATTCAAATGCGAGCATTAGACAATTTGTGTCTCATTTGGAGTCGTTGAGTCATGCTGGAGAACTTCCTTGCCTTATGGATTTCAACCAGTTGCACACGGATTTGGACGCCGGTTTATTTTTTGATAGTAGCATTCCACAGGGGTTTGGTGTAGGCAGTTCTGGTGCTTTGGTGGCGGCGTTGTACGCGAAATATGCGGTTTCACCGGTGGCCCAGTCTGAGGTGATGTTGGGCGAAAACTTGAAGCAACTCAAATTGACATTGGCCAAGTTGGAGTCGTTTTTTCACGGCAAGAGTTCCGGTTTGGATCCGCTGATTTGTTATTTGAATCTGCCCATTTTGATCAAAGGTCAAGGTGATTTGGGTACCGTGGGAATCCCAACTGAAAATGCAGAGGGCAAGGGTGCCATCTTTTTGATGAATTCTGGTTCACCCGGCAAAACCCAAAGTATGGTATCGATATTCCTGAATCGTTTGAAAGACGACGGATTTAGGAAAATGGTGAAGACCCAGTTGAAGAAACAGAACGACGCATGTGTGAAATCGTTTTTGAAAGGCGATACTTCCCAGTTGTTTGGTCATTTGAAGGGCTTGTCTCAGTTGTTATTGGATAATTTTAGGCCCATGATTCCCGATCATTTTGAAAAGGTTTGGCGTGAAGGCATTGACAGTGGTGATTATTACTTGAAGTTGTGTGGCAGTGGAGGGGGAGGATTTATTTTGGGCTTTACCCAAGATTTTGAAAAAGCGCAATCGTTGTTGAAAGCGCATAAATTGCAGGTGATTTACAAAATGTAATCACTGCATGTTCGGCAATCAAAAGACATACATTACCCGATTCTTGCTGTTGTTGGGCATAGTGCGTTGGTATAACCTTGCATTGATCGCTGCTTCTCAGTATTTGTTGTTTTGGCTTACATTTTCACAGCACGAATTGTGGCGTGTATTCTACGATGTCAAACTGCATTGCATCGTGGCAGCGAGCATTTTTTCTGTCGCCGCGGCCTTTATCATCAATGCATTTTACGATGTGGATAAGGACTTGGTGAACAAGCCAAAGCAGGTGGTTATAGGGAAATTGTTGGGGGAGTCGAGTTTGCTCAATTTATACGTTGTATTGAATTTGTTGGCGGTTGCTTTTGCGATGATGGCATCGGTAAAAGTGATGGTGTTTTTTGTGTGTTATACAGTTTTTTGTTGGTTGCACAGTCATAAGTTGCAGAAATTGCCGGTGGTAAGAGAGGTTTCGGCCTCTTTGTTAACGATGATTCCTTTGCTCGCAATATGGTTTCATTTTGGGCATTGGCATTGGGGGATGTTCTATTACATGGGCAGTTTGGGGATTTTGTTGTTTACTCGGGAGGTGGTGAAGGACATGGCGGGACACAAGGGCAATTTAATTTTTGGCTATCAAACGGTGGTTGTTGCGGCTGGGGTACGGAGAACGCGTTGGGGTTTGGCGGCGATGAACAGTTTTGCATTTTTTGCTTATTTGCTTTTGAACTGGATTCAGTTATTTCACCCGGTATTGCAGCATTGGAACCCAGATTATTATTTTTTGATTTCGGGGGTGTCGTTATTTACTTCGTTTTGGGTTTCTTGGGCGATGTTTTTTATTCGAGATGATTCCAAAATTGTGGTAATGGATGCTTTTTTGAAGTTGGGTGTGGTGATTCATTTGTTGAGTATCGTTACTCAGTAGTTTTGCAGGGAAGGCTACGGAATAAATTTGTAACTTGCGATAGTGACGGAGATTCAGACCCTTTTTGCGCATGTGTTGGTTCCGGTGCCGGTGCCAAAGACTTATACGTATCGGGTGCCACATGATTGGAACGATTGGATTCATCAAGGATTGCGGGTGGCGGTTCAATTTGGACCGAAGAAGATTTATGCGGGGATTATTATGGAGTTGAGTGATTCGCCGCCGGAGGGATATCAGGCATCGTACATTTTGGATGTCTTGGACGATGCACCCATTGTGAATCACAAGCAATTGCAGTTTTGGCGTTGGGTAGCAAAATACTACATGTGTTATTTGGGGGAAGTGATGGCAACGGCTTTGCCGGCGGGGTATCGACTTCAGAGTGAGACGAAGATTGTATTGCATCCCGATGCTGATTTGGAGGCCATTAGTAAGCCGGATGTAGAGGATTTGGAGTGGCAGATTCTGGAGTTACTGGGAAAGAAGGATGGGATTTCGTTGGATGATATCCATCAGAAACTGGCTGTAAAAAATGTGTTAAAGCATGTTAAGTCGTTGTATTTGAGGGGTTTGATTGTGATGGAGGAGGAGTTAAAGGAGAATTATCGACCTAAGTTTGAGGAGTTTGTTCAGTTGTGTAGCATTTGGGAGGATTCGGAGTTGGCGAATTTGGGTTTGAATGCATTGGAGCGAAGGGCGCCAAAGCAATATGAGGCGATGATGCACATTTTGGGGACAGGAAAGCGGGAGTTAACGGTGGAGTCGGTTGTGAAGGGCTTTGAGGTGGACAGGACGGTTTTGAAGCAGTTGGAGAAGAAGTTGATGATAGAGATCGTGAAGCGCCGCCGCGATCACCTTCAGGTGATTCGCGGCGGCGCGCAAGAATACCACCTCACAGAATCTCAGTCGCGGGCCCTTGGAATCATCCGCGCTGGATTTGAAGAAAAACAGCCCGCCTTGCTTTACGGGGTTACGGGATCGGGCAAAACCCATGTGTATATGGAGTTGGTGAAAGAGACTTTGGCAGCGGGGAAACAGGTGCTTTATTTGTTGCCAGAGGTTGCATTAACGGAGCATATGGTGGCTCGGATGGGTGCCTTTTTGCCGGTGGAAATTGGCGTTTGGCATCACTTTTATAGTTCACACGAAAGGACGGAATTATACGATCGGATATTAAAGGACCAAATCCAGTTTGTGGTGGGTACCAAAGGGGCGGTATTTGCGCCATTTTCTAATTTGGGGTTGATTGTGGTGGACGAGGAGCATGAATCAACGTACAAGCAGTTTGATAAAAAGCCATTTTATCACGGCAGGGATTCGGCGTTTCAATTGGCTAAGTATCATGGAGCCAATGTTTTGTTGGGGTCGGCCACGCCAAGTTATGAAATGCAGTTTGCCGTGCAGCAGCATCGTATGGTCATTGCCGAAATTACGGAGAAGTACGATGGCGGAAAGCCGGCTGAGTTGATGTACTTAAATATTGGTGAGTTGAAGAAAACGGGGCAGATGAATTCAATGTTTTCTGAGCCTGTGAGGATGGCCATTGAGAAGGCGATGGAGGTGAAGCAGAAGGTGGTTGTGTATCACAATCGAAAGGGGTATGTGCCTTACATAGAATGCGGGGATTGTGGGTTGACAACGCAGTGCAAGCATTGCGACATTTCGATGACTTATTATAAGAGTTCGGACAATCAGCGATGCAGTTATTGTGGGTTTCAGCAGCCGGTACCATCAAAATGTGTGGCCTGTGGTTCTCAGGATTTGAAGTTGAAGGGGACGGGCACGGAGAAGTTGGCCGAGGAATTGGGTCAGCTGTTTCCCAAGGCCAGGGTGGCGCGGTTTGACCAGCAGAGCATGCGTAAGCGGGATGATTTTCAGAAGATTTTAACGGCGTTTGAACGGGGTGATATTGATGTTTTGGTGGGGACGCAATTGTTATCGAAGGGAATTGACATCGAAAATATTGGCTTGGTGGTGGTGCCGGATGCGGATATGTTGTTGCACATTCCTGATTTTAGAAGTCATGAACGGGCTTTTCAGCAATTGCAACAATTGAGTGGTAGGATAGGGCGCCGCGCGGAGCGCGGCGTGATGATGTTACAGACATATCAACCGGAACATGAAGTGTTAAAAGCGCTCAAAGCCGATGATTACCAGGGGTTGATGCAAGGGGAAATGGAGCAAAGGGAAGCCTTCGGCTATCCTCCCTACACAAAGTTGATTAAGGTGGATGTGAAGCACATAGATGCACAAGTGGCGACCGAGGCCAGCCGTTGGCTGGCCGACCAATTGCGAAAGCAATTGGGGAACCTGGTGCTAGGGCCCCAGGTTCCTTCGGTCGCCCGCATAAAAAACCGATTCATCCAGCAAATTGTCATCAAGGTACCCCGAGAAACCACCCAACTGAACGCCGCAAAATTTCTTTTACAACAAGTTCGTGAAGCGGCCTTGGCACACAACACTTGGCGTTCGGTTCGCATCGATATTATTATTGATCCCAATTAATGACATTCCTCATCATTTTTTCCCATTTGGATGTCGTAAATTTGTAAAATCTTATCTTAATACCATGGAAACATCAACCTTAGAAACTGTAGCCACCGATGTGGATTTTTTACCCTTAAATGGTACGGACCACTTGGAATTTTATGTGGGCAATGCCAAACAGAGTGCCTACTATTATCAAACCGCTTGGGGTTATAAGTTGATTGCTTATGCTGGACCTGAAACTGGAGTGAGAGATCGCGCGAGTTACGTGTTACAGCAAGATAAAATCCGCTTGGTTTTAACCACCTCGATGGATCCAAATAGCGAAGTGACCAAGGCGGTGCTGTGCTGGCGCCTCAAGGCCTTCTCCGGACGCGGAACAGAAGGCGGAC
>CAZZKP010000089.1:0-8223 GCA_964654675.1 uncultured Bifidobacterium sp.
TCGCTCATTTCAGACGACATGATTCGATGCCAAGGGGAATCGAGGCCTTTTTGCCAAAAATCAAACCACTCCAACCCATCGGCGAGAGCGAATACACAAACCAAAACTCCACCAATCAAAAACACACTCTGCAAAGCATCGGTCACAACCAGGGTTTTTATCCCACCCTTCATCGTGTAGGCCAATATCAAAAGGATAATCACAATAACCGACACAAAAAAGGGCACGCCCATCGGACCAAACAAATAGGTCTGTAATACGGCCACGGTAAGAAACAAACGCGCCGCACTCCCCAACAACCGGGACAAAACAAAAAACGATGCCCCTACACGTTGGTGTTCCAAACCCAATCGGGTGCCTAGATACGAATAAATCGACGTGAGATTTTGTTTGTAGTATAAGGGCAAAAGAACAAACGCGATCACGAAATAGCCCGCCACATAGCCAAATACCACCTCCATATAACTCCAATGCGCCACATTGACCGCCCCGGGAACTGAAATAAAGGAGACACCGCTCATACTATCGCTCAGCATTCCCAGCGCCACCATCCACCAAAGACTCTGCTTATTCCCAACAAAATAACCATTGTCGTTCGCCTTCTTGCCCGTGATGTAGCCAACAAAAAGCAGCATGAAAAAATAGAGCGCCAACGACAGCAAGATCAAATTATAACTCATGGAGTGGTTTTCTTTTTGGGTAAATTTAACAAATTCCGCAACGATTCATCGGTATATAACTGTTCTGCAGCCACTTGTAACGGCAAGTACATGAGTGTGTTATTTTTGATTTCAAGCTTCCGGAATGCATCTCCAGACAGAGCATAAAACTTGCCTTCCGTGTCTTTTGCTGCAAAAAAGGCCACCCGAGCTGGATCAAATTGCAAGGCAAATTCACGCGTCTGCAACACAGGAGCACTGGAACCCAAAGGCACCGAATACACCTGAACCGCATCGGGCTTTTTATAGCCAATAACAAACTGAGCCACATCAATCGGGGCTTGACCTTGGTCAGAAACCACCACATTGAGCGACAGCACCGAATCCGGCGACATAGGCGATGCCCAGGCAAATCGACCGGTACTTCGTATTTTGAATGAATTGCGAACCAACCCTTTGGGTAGGGCACCTGTTTCCAAAGCCAACATTGCCGTTTGTTGATATTGTTTTTGAAATTGCTGCGCTTGATATACCTGAAACGCATGATCTTTTTGCAGATGCAAGGCCAATACTTGTCGTATCAACTTTTCAAATTTCACTTGTTCTCGACTGGCTTTCTTTGGGTTATCCAACCAACGTGTCTTTGGCTGTAACAATTCGATTTGATACAAACCTTCTGCACATCTAAGCAAAATATTGACCTGATTCCCGCTCTGGTACAGAGAGAAATCCCAAAATTTGTGCGCCCTAAAAAACAAGTCCATCACTTCCTTTTTCTCCCAATTTGTCCGAAATGCCAGTGGATAATCTCTCAATGGCTTCAACTCTGGAAACAAGAGCTCCGTTTTGTCATATAAGACCATTTCAAACACCCCTTTCTCTGCAACCTCTTTGCCTTGAAATTTCCTCACCCCTATCAAACCCCTACCTCTGCGCAAAACCATTTGGTTTTCATTGGCTGCCTTTTCTCCCACTCGAGCCACGTGAAATTCTGAGAACTTAGCCAAAGCCTGTTTGCTCTCGTCTGGATTCAACAAATAATTATAGCCCTGTGTACCTATCCGCTCTTCCATTCCCGCCACATTCACAGAGGTCTGTATCGTAGCCGTCTTTCTACCCGCATAAAACTGATAAAAATCAATCGCAGCCATGTTGTCGTCCGAGAAATCATAATCGTAATCATAATGATTCTTCCACCGATTCTTTTTTTCATCCCATGCATAAAAACGAGCATTGTAATCTGGAGCGCAAACAAATCTCACCTCAAGAAAGTAACCCTCTTTTACTTTTAGCAACTGTTTACCCGAAAATGCCTCAATATCAATGACCATGGGTGCCGCCAAATTATACCGACGTCCCGCGCTATCCAAGGTCAGCAAAGGGGCATAAGCCATCTGACGTTGGACATCGTTCATCACCTTTATCCTCAACCGATAGGATCCTAGCCAATCTTTCCCATCCTCTGTAACCATGCCTCCCTTGGGAACCATCACCACAACGGCTTGGTCGGCAGCGAACAAACGATCTTCACCGTTATTCCCGGAGAATTCATACCATCCTTCCGAAAAATCCCTTAGAAGAGGCTCTGTTATTGGCTTGGGATACTGTGATTTCCCTTGCAAAGGCGTCAATGGAATGGATTGCGCAAAGTCGTTGTACTTCTCCGCCAAAGGATCTAACACCTCCCCTTCTTCGGCCGATGCAATTACCGGGAAAAAGCCACTGATAAATTTCTGTTCCGCACTCAACAATGTGGGGTCCGAGGTCATATAATGCAAGGATATAGGATGAACCTTACTTTGTTCTTCCATCGCTCCATTGCGCTTCGTCATTACGATGCTCTTCTCGTAGTAACCCACCTGAATCGACATATCACCGAGTAAGGTCACATCTTTTTCCATCACCCAAGATGAATTGTCGATGATATTCAAACGATGCAATTTCGACAAGGACTTTACCCCCAGTGGGAGATGATACAATCGATCCAAGGAAATGCCCAACTCTTCGGTATTGGGTAAAAAATTGGCGACGGCATCAATGGCCAAAACGGCCTCTTTTTGATTGAAAGGAGCAATCAAGCCAATTCGTTTACAAGCTTTCCAATCCTTAAAAAATGAATAATCATCTGGAACGGTCTGAAACACCAAGGTAACGCCGGGAATCAATGACCAATTTTTGTTCATGAGCAAGGCATCTTCTTTCCCGTCTGGCACATATAGCACCAGGCTATGCAACCACTCCAACTGACTCAAGTCATCGTCGGACAGTATGCCCTGATATCGCTGCAATACCGCTTCTTCTAGGTTATCCAACTTCCCAAGCACCGCTGCAACACGGGCAATGTCGATGTCTGCTGAAATTCGAATCCGCTGCACTTGAGCGAAATTCTGCAGGTTACTTGCAACGAATTGTAGGTCGGCCGGAGTGGTAATTTCAACGTACATCGTGTACCCGGCTATGGCTGCTTTGGGTTTCACGTACGATGTTTGCGCTGAAGCCACAACAAAAAGTGACATGACCAAAAACAATGATAGCAAATGCTTTAAAAAAACATACCTACCAAAAGGTATGGAATTGAACGAAGGCCTCGCCATGAAATTTCTATATATGAGTGACTTTAACATGAGGCCATCCGTGGAAAGTTTACAACAGTTTGGGCCAAGATCGGATATCGAACAACTTGTGTGTTAGCAAACCCGATTGCTCGTTTACTATGCCATTGGCCGTGAAACGATCTATGCGAACTTTGCCATAGGCATGAATAATTCGATCATCATCCAACAAAATTCCAACGTGGGTGACTTTGCCATCACTGTTCGCAAAATAGGCGAGATCCCCTGGCTTTCGCTGTGCCCACATTTCACGATTGCCGCACAATGCTTGTTGATAGGCATCCCTTGGCATGTCAATTCGCAAAATTCGACCTATCGCTTGCACCAGGCCACTACAATCGATGCCCCAAATGGAGCGTCCGCCCCACAAATAGGGAGCATTCAGGAAGGCCTCCGCCGCTACCGCGGCTCCGGCCACCAAAAATTTACCGCCCCGGTAACCATAAACCCCACCATCAATGACAATTTGGCCCGTACTGGGGACACGACATCCGGGCGACAATACAATTTTATCCCCCTCGTCGCCCAAAAAAAACGCGTCAACTTCAGTTACGATAACCCAATCCGTTTTCTCATACAGGGAAAAATCCCGCAAATACATCTCTGGAATCCAGCCCAAATACCCATCTAAATCACACTTCACCTGCAACCACTCCCCATCACTTCCAACCACACTGCAAACCTCGCCAAACAACATTGAACTCACCATCTCACTCTTCGAACTGTTCGAAGCGCGCAAAGGAACCCATGATTGTAGACAGATTCGCTGCAACATATTACAAATGCAACCTTTCTTTTCGATCTAACAACAAATCCACGTCTTCCACATGGTCCGGATCAGGCACACAACAGTCTACCGGACAGACTGCAGCACATTGAGGCTCTTCGTGAAAACCCGTGCACTCCGTGCACTTGTCGGGGACAATGAAATATACTTCCTGACTGATGGGTGCGAACTTTTCATCCACATCTACCCTTCTACCATCTGTCAATTCAAACGTCCCCTTCACCCCAGTTCCATCCGAAATAGCCCACTCCACACCCGCTTCATAAATCGCATTGTTTGGACATTCCGGCTCGCAAGCCCCGCAGTTAATACACTCTTCTGTGATAATGATTGCCATAATATATACTACAAAGTTAAAGGCCTTTTGTACCTTCGAATCAATTTTTTAACCCACAACCATGGAAATAGCCATTTTTTCGGACATACACGACAACCTAAAGAACCTTGAATTGGCCATCAACCAAATCAAAGCCAAAGGTATCAACCAATTGATCTACTGCGGCGACTTCTGCGCACCCTTTGTGATGAAGCAACTTGGACAAAGCGGCCTAGAAACTCACGCCGTTTGGGGCAACAACGATGGCGATCGATATAAACTCACCCAAATCGCCTCCCAATACCCAAACATCAAATTGTATGGCGAATACATTGGGGATGAAGACTGTTTGCTGGAGATAGATGGTGTGAAAATTGGCGTTTCTCACTACCACTTCTACGCCAAAACCATGGTTAAAACCGGATGGTACGATGTGGTCTGCTATGGACATTCACACAAATCGCACAAACAGAAATTTGGCAATGCCCTTTTGATAAACCCCGGTGAAATTGCCGGCATTTTTGGCCCCGCCACCTATGCCATCTACGATACGCAAATGCGCGGTTCCGAAATTATCACGCTCTAATTTAGGAAGGATTTACACCCATGGCCGCCAACACCGATGGATGGGCATGACAACGAATGTGCTCAATCATTGCCGCAACATTCTCCTCCGCAGGTCCATTGTTTTCCACAACCAAATCGCAGCGATCCTTATGGGGTAAAATGTGATTTTGGTAAGCCGGCATTACATGATGTTCCCACTGATGCAAACTTCGCTTGAGTGGAATACCTCTCTCTCTGACATCCCTTTCTTTGCGGCGCTGAAAACACAACTCCAAATCACAATCGATAAAGATCCGATAATTCAACAGGGAATCTACCTCGATATAGTCCATCACGAACAAACCCTCAACCAACAAAATTGGCGCTGGACTCACAATTTCTGTGCGATCCGGCGCATCGTAATTTTCAAATTGATACTTTTTTATCATCACAGGCTTGTACGCAATCAAACTCATCAAGTCCTCGTGAAATCTCTCGGAAAACAAAGCCGATGGCAAATCGTAATTGGCCTCACCAAATGCATCCACGTGCTGCATCTCAAGCGGCTTGTAGTAATCGTCGAACCCGACAACGGTTACGGCATCGCCCAATCGCGCCTTTAATGCATTCACAAAGTAGGTTTTCCCCGCACCCGACAAACCCGTGAGCCCTATCACAAAAGGCTCAATACTGCTCAACGCCCCCAATTCTTCCCTTTCCATCAACGCTTTTTCGCTTTGAAATACTTCTCCTTAATCACCTCCCCCTTCTCGTCGTATACTTGTTCAACCAAAGGGTCTCCGTTGTTATCCATAAAAATCCATCGACCAACCATTTCACCATCAGCATAAGTTCCGCTGCGTTGTTGATAATGACTCACCTGACCATGAATCCAGGGGCCTTGCCTCAATCCATCTTCAAACATACCTTCTGACTCTACCTGCAATTTCATTTTTTTCACTGACTCATCCCATGCATCCTTCATTTCCAGAAAACGCCCATCGCGCTGATCATCCTTAAACGTTTCGATACGAAGCGTATCGCCAAAAGCATTGTATTCCACAAATGCCCCATTGCGCTTTCCCAATTTCCAATTCGATTCCGCAATCAAATTACATGTTACCGCATCATAAACACGAGAAATACTGTCGTGCTTGCCATTTTTGTAGTAATCCTCATTGGCAGCGCATCCATTTCGATGAAACAAATAAGAACGGCCATGTGGCAAACCTTTTTTGTATTCTTTTACATATCTCAAAATGGAATCCGGATAATAAGAAATCACAGCGCCGTCCGGTAAATCTTTGTCAAAATTGGCAATCTGCTCCACCTTGCCATTGTCGAAATAAGAAATGGCCGACCCCTGCCGAGCCCCTTCTCTGTAGTGTTTGACATACATCGGCAAACCATTCATGTAATACCCTTTGATTTCACCGTCCAAACTATCATTCTTAAAATACCCTTCCACCACAACAACCCCGGTTTTTTCATCGGCGTATTTGAAGAATCCATTTTTCTTGCCGTTGGCCCAGGTTTCCTCGGCCACAAAAATTCCTTTTTCGGTTAATTCTTTGTAGGTGCCGTGTTTATACCCATTCAGATAACCCTGCTCTGTATTGATTCGATTGTCTGGCCACAAGACGATGGCAATCCCTGTGAAAGGCGACGACCCATCCATCTGAGAATTCGCCTTCATAGGCGCATACGCAATCCCATCCCTAAACTCAAGTGCGGATGCGAGCACTTTTCTAACCAAGGGATAATTTTTATCCAACTTTGCCTTGTTCGGAGGAAGCTGGACTGATTGTGAAAACACGGTGGCTGGAATCCAACAACAAACAACCCAAGTGAGACAATAAATGTAACGTCGCATGTAATTAATTTTTTCAAAATTAACAGCGAGTATTAGATTTGTGGTCAGCTTTTTTCCCACAACATGGAACATTTTGACTGGGTGCAGCAAATTTGCGAATCCAAAGCCATGGTAACGGCCGAATTTCCGTTCAACGAAACAACCCTCGTATGGAAAGTGGCGGGCAAGATGTTTTGCTTGGGCGATATTGAGTCGTTTCAATCCATCGCCCTGAAATGCGATCCAGAAAGGGCCCTAGAGTTGAGGGCCGAGTATCCCCAAATCAAAGGCGCTTTCCACATGAGCAAAACGCATTGGAACGATGTCACATTGGAAGGATTGTCCAAGCCGTTCGTTGAATCGCTCATCAACCACAGTTACGAAATTGTGGTACAGAAATTGCCAAAGAAAACCCGAGAAATAATTTTACACCCATGAGAAATACACTCACTACACTCGCCGCAATGGCAATTAGCAGCTTCAGCCAATTGGCTTGGGGCAACAGCACTGCAATTAATTACAACATGGATAACGAGAATTTAGAAAACGACGGTCAGCCCCAGTTGGCAGATGGCCTGTATGCACAAATGACCACCAACAAAGGCACCATTTTGCTTCAATTGAATTACAAGGAAACGCCCATGACGGTCTGCAACTTTGTGGGATTGGCTGAAGGAACGATTTCGAACACGGCAAAACCTGCGGGCACTCCGTATTACGATGGGTTAAAGTTCCACCGCGTTATCGCCAATTTCATGATCCAAGGTGGTGACCCTCAGGGAAACGGAAGCGGCGGACCCGGCTATCAGTTTGATGACGAATTCGTAAAATCCTTGCGCCACTCCGGTCCAGGCATTTTGTCAATGGCCAACGCAGGCCCCGGCACCAACGGCTCACAGTTCTTTATCACGCACACTGCCACTGCATGGCTAGATGACAAACACACGGTTTTTGGTCATGTTGTTAGCGGAATGGATGTTGTGAATTCAATTGCCCAAGACGACAAGATCGAGAAAGTAACCATCATCCGCAAAGGAAAAGACGCCAAGGCATTCAAATCCGACGATGCAACATTTAAAAAAATGCAAGCAGACGCCATCGCTAAGGCCGAGGCTGCCAACAAAGCAATCCTTGAAGGTTTTGAAAATTGGGTAAAAACCAACTACCCTACTGCAAAACAAACCGCATCAGGATTATGGTATGTTGTTGAACAAGCAGGCACTGGCGCACAAGCGGTTCCTGGTAAGAATGTGAGCGTTCATTACAGTGGCAAGTTGGACAATGGTTCTGAATTCGACAATTCATACAAGCGCGGTCAACCCATTGAATTCAAATTGGGTGTAGGCCAAGTAATCCCGGGCTGGGACGAAGGCATCGCTTTGATGAGTGTAGGTGCAAAATACAAGTTAATTATCCCATCCAAAGTGGGCTATGGAAAACAAGGTGCGGGC
>CAZZKP010000090.1:0-8208 GCA_964654675.1 uncultured Bifidobacterium sp.
GCCAGATGTTTCATTGGCGCCGTTGAACAACGTTTTCAAAGGGGTTTCGGGCTACACCACGGGCAAACAAGATGTGATCATTGGTTTACCCACGAGATTCGTCGCCAGCATTGATTATCAATACAGTAAATATGTTTTTATTCAAACGCAGGTGATGCAAAGTTTGCGGGGAAGGTATACGCAAAGCGCGCGTTATCAGAGTTATGCGATGATTGCGCCGAGATACGAAAGAGAGAAATGGGAGGTGTCGTTGCCGGTCTTGCTCGAATACGATTATCGCAGTTTGCGGGCGGGGCTTTCCTTTCGGGCGGGTTGTTTTTATATTGGCAGCAACAGTGTTTTTAATTTGCTCTATACCCGAAATATGCGGGATGCGGATTTTTATATGGGCTTCACTGTATATCGATTTGCAGGGACAAAGAACTCAAGATTTATTCAGATGATGCGGGATCAGATAGACCGGTTGGATAAGAAGAAACCGGACTGCGAAAAGATGTAATCGATACCAATTTGTCGTTTTGATGTGATTGTATGTCGAAGCGGCCCGCAGGGCCGCTTCGCTTTCCTTATCTTTGTATTTATGTGGAATCGAATTTCCTCGACCTTGTATTTTATTGTCGCTTTCGCGGCGATATTAACCTCCACGGAGCTAAAGTCACAAGTCTCTGTGTTGTCTAACCCCTCGTCTGTCAATTCAGCCTTGGAAAGGGCCATGAATACCGGCGAGTACACACTTGAAGCCTGTATCGCACAAGCCCTCAATCAAAACATTGATGTCCAACTGTCTATGCTGTCCCAAACGCAGTCCGAACTCACCTTGGAGCAATCCATCCGGAATTTTGGCCCAGATGTTTCGGGTTCGGCCGGTCAGTTTTATCAATCGGGAAGAAGTATCGACCGTTTTACAAACCAGTTTGTGCAATCAACCATTGGAAGTAACAATTTTCAATTGCAGGGGTCATTGCTCCTTTTTGGTGGATTGCAAAATCAAAACAATTACAAGCAAGCCAAGGAAAATTGGTTGGCTTCGGGCATGGATTTAAAGGCGATGCAGTTAACAGTTACGCTGCAAGTGGCCTCGGCTTATATCCAATATTTGCAAGCCAATGAATCTCTCATTGCGGCGGCACAGGTGCTCGAATCGAGTCAATTGCAACTAGAACGCGGTCAAAAAATATTCGATGCAGGTGGAAGCACGCAAGGCGCTTTACTGTCGTTAAAGGCCCAAGTTGCCAATGATGCTGCGGGTGTAACCAATGCAGAAAATGTGAAGACAACGGCCTTACAGAATTTAAAGCAACTCATTCGCGTGGAATACCATAAACCCTTTCGTCCGGTGAACGAGGATTTTGGCGTAATTGCGCAACCCTTTGGATACACCGCAAGTCAGTTGGTGGATTCTATCTTATTGAAACGTCCGGATTATCAAGCAGCGGCGTATCGGGTGGCTGCGGCGGAATTTGGATTGAAATCGGCCAAAGGCGCTACGATGCCCACCTTGAGTGTGGGTGGGAATTTGAATACGGTGTATTCGGATAACGCAAAAACGGTTGACAATGTGAGTGTTACGGGTTTTTCTCCCATTGGAAGAGTTCAAGGTACCAATGAACTGGTAGAAGCCCCACAATTCGCGTATTCCATGAGCACCAAAAGGTTTGGTGATCAGATACACGACAACTTTGGCAAATCGCTGGGGGTGAACTTGAATATCCCCATTTACTCTGGACTTTCACGACAGAATCAAGTGAAAACGGCAAACTTGGCGGTATTAAGGGCGCAGTTGAATATGGAGAGAATTCAGCAAAATGTCCAAAATGAAGTGCTTTCGGCCTTTAACAATTATCAAAATGCGGAAAAACGATACGCATCAAACTTAGAGAATAAAAACTTGCAGGCCCAAAACCAGCAATATGTAAAACAGCGATACGACGCGGGTGCTGCTTCTTACTTTGAATACCAATTGGCGATTTCGACAAGTTCTGCGGCGCATCAAAATTATATTTCTGCCAAATATGAACTCGCTTTCCGGCGCTTGGTTTTAGAGTTTTATTTGTCGGCCAATCAAAATCAAACATCAATAAATCCTACCCAAAAATAACATGAAGAAAAAACGCATTCTTTGGATCTCTATTATATCGCTTGTAGTCTTGGTAGTTGTTGCCATGGTGATGAAAGGCGGCAAAAAAGATTTAGAAGTGGAATCGGTAAAGGTGGAGAATCGAACCATTACAGAAATTGTGAGCGTCACAGGGAAAATTCAGCCGGAAAGCGAGGTAAAAATTAGTGCGGACGTGAGTGGGGAGATTATCGATATGATGGTTCACGAGGGCGACAGTGTTACCAAAGGACAACTGTTGTTGCGCATCAATCCTGAATTGTATGAAACGGCGATGTCGCAGTTGAAGGCCAACCTCGATAACACGAAAGCGGCATTGGCGGGATCGGAAGCGCAGTTAATCAAGGCCAAGGCGGCGTATGACCAAGCGGGACTTACATTTAAGCGGCAGAAGACTTTGCATGAACAAAAAGTGATATCGGAGCAAGAATGGGAAACAGCCCAATCGCAGTATGAATTTGCGAAGGCAGATTTTGAATCGGCTGGAAAATCGGTTTTGGGGTCGCGCTATAATGTTCAAAGTGTGGCCGCCAGATTGGAAGAGGGGAGAAGGAATTTGGGAAGGACCAGTATTTACGCACCCGCTTCGGGGACGGTGACGCATCTGACTTCGGAAAAGGGGGAGAGAGTGGTTGGAACGGCGCAAATGGCGGGTACGGAAATCATGAGAATCTCGAACATGAACGTGATGGAAGTGCAGGTGAATGTGAATGAGAACGATATCGTTAAGATTCATCGAGGCGATAGTGCCGATGTGAAGGTGGATGCATACGACAATCGCGTTTTTAAAGGAGTTGTGACGGAAATTGCGAATTCTGCGGTGTTCAATTCTGCGCAAAACATGAGCGACCAAGTAACCAATTTTGTGGTAAAAATTCGTTTGTCGCCAAGTAGTTATCCCGACTTGATTAAGAAAGGAGAATTCCCATTTTTGCCTGGGATGACAGCCAGTGTGGATGTGAAAACGAATACCAAAGCGGGCGTGATTGCGGTGCCTATTGCGGCGGTAACGACAAGAAATCCCATTGTGGATGTTTCGGGAAAGGGTGCTGCGGTGAATGCTTCGGCCAAGACGTCAAGTGCAGGGGTTCAAACTTGGGTGTTCTTATATAACGGCGGAAAAGCGAAGGCGGTTGAGGTAAAAACGGGGCTTCAGGATTTGGATTACTACGAAGTGATTTCGGGCTTAAAAGTGGGCGATGAGGTGGTTTCGGGCCCGAGTATGGCGATTGCCAAGACATTGAACGACGGGGATCGACTTAAAAAGAAGAAATAACTTTTACACAAAATGCCAACCAATAGGGTTGGATTCTTACACAAAACACTATTTTTGTGCCGTTGCTAGGTTCGATTGTGGATGGCCAATTCACATCGATGAAAAGGGAACTTCGGTGAAAAACCGAGACTGTACCCGCAGCTGTAACTCCAAATCAAACACAGTTTGATTTATGTTTTGGGCATCTAACGCCACTGTTTAACAACGGGAAGGCGCCCAAGATGGAGAAGTCAGAAGACCTGCCTGATAACAACCATTGCACGCTTTCGGGATAAAGGCGCAGCGAGGAATCGGGCTTTGTTAGGGTTCCCGAATCTTCTCTCACTCTTCTCGTTTTTGTGCCAACGCAATCTATGTTTGCCTTGTGCGCCATATCGCTACTCTCTTTGGTTTCGGACATTACTCCGAAGACGGATTCTGTTTCGCGGAAATTGGAGGCAATTAAGCCCGTAGATACGGTATTTGTTCATGCGCAGCGCATTGATTTTGCCACCTTGGGCAGGGTGGTTCGCGAATATCAGGCGGGGTTGGATGATCGTTCTTTGACCTCGGCTTTGGGCGGTGCGGGGGTGTTTTTTAAGCAATACGGCGTTGCCGGATCGAGTACGATTTCCCGTCGCGGTGCCGATGCAAATCAAACCCAGGTGAATTGGAATGGCCTGCCTGTCAACAATGCCATGCTGGGCATGACCGATTTCAATACGCTATTGAATTGGGGAAATACGGAAATGTTTCTTGTTGAGGGTGGGAATTCGGCGAGCGTGGGCAGTGGAAGCATGGGAGGTACACTATTTTTGAGAAATGGGGTCGCTTTTGGAACGTCAAAAGTCTTTGAGCAAAAATCCAAATGGCTGACATCCATCGGAAGCTTTGGTGAGCGCAATTTGGCGGCCGATGTCTCATTGCACAATCGAAATGTGATGTTTCAGGTGTCGGCGCTGCGTTTTGAATCCAACAATGCGTTTCGCTTTTCGGATTTGGGTTTGGATATTCCCAATCGATTGATGGAAAATGCCCATCGGGAGCAGCAGATGTTGCGCTCGGTGATGGCGTACAACAAAGGGTTTCATCAACTAAAGGCGGTGACAGAAATGGCTGTTATGCAAAGGCAGTTGGGTTTGGCTTTGGGTTCATTTCAACCTTTGGGTAGGCAAGACGATAAAAATTTGCGATCGGTCTTGGAATACAATTATCAACCCAATCGTGGGTTTTCGGCGACGCATCGTTTGGGGTATATTCAAGACCAAATCAACTACTTCTCTACGCCCAGCGATAGTTTGGGTAGTTTGAGTATTGGTAAAACGATTCATTTTCAGAGTGAATTTTATCGGGTTTGGGGGATTTGGAAGGCTTTTTTGGGGAATGACCTCCAGTATCAGCAGGCGCATTCAGCGTATTACTTGGGATGGTCTTCCAGGGTACTACCCGCCACTTTGTTGGGTTTGAGTGCCTCCAAAGGGAAAATGTCTTACGGGTTCAACGGTCGCTATGAATGGCATGAAAAAGTGCCAACCCTGGGTTTGTCATTTGTATACCAAGCATCAAAAAAAGGTTCTATCAAGGGCAATGTACACAGCAGCTTTCGTCGTCCTACGCTCAATGATTTATTTTGGGTAACGGGAGGGATGGCGCAGGGATTAAGGCCAGAAAAGGGCAAGGGGGCTGAAGTGGGATATTTGTTGAAGTGGCTGCCGAACGGGTTGCGGAGACAAAATCGTTGGGCGCATCAAACGGAAAATCGGTGGGTGGGGCAATCGGAGTTCACATTTTACTATCGAACGGTGGATCAGCCAATTTTGTGGGTGCCCAAGGGTACATATTGGTTCGCTAACAATTTGTCGGGCGGCGGAAAATATGTCGGTGCACAATTGAGCACAACGGTAAAATATCAAATGAGAGAAAAGGGTTCGATGGTGTTCAAATTGAATCTGGATCGGGTCAGTAGTCGGGTTAAACAGACACCCCAATCGATTGCATACCAACAGATTTTTGTTCCAGATTGGAACGGGAATGCGTACTTGGGTTTCGAGAATTTGCATTTTGAGACGGGTATCGGATTGGACTACACGGGTCGTAGGTTTATTCAAACGGACAATCAGGAATCCTTAGATCCATATGCACTGACGAATATGCAATTTGGGCTGAGAGGCATTCCCTTGCCGATGGGATTGCTGCTTCATTGTAAGGTTGAATTGCTAAATGCCTTGAATCAATCGTATGTGAATATGCCGGGTCGCCCCATGCCGGGAAGGGCTTTTAAAATCACAATATTGCTTAAATCGAAATAAAATACTATGAAAAAATATACTTATTTACGCGCTTTGTCGCTCATGATTGCACTCTTGTGTGCGACTGCCGTTAGCGGTCAATTTATTACTGAGGGTTTCGAGACGATGCCCATGGATTCTGGAACTGTTTTGAACGGAAGTCGTGGAGAGAGAGACATTTTATTGCATCCCAAAGGTCCATTTGTTTCTCATATGCCTGTTTTGTGGGATACTTCCTTTGGGGGCTATTGGGCTGCGGGATGGGCGGTTTCGCGGAAGCTGGATGGCACAACGGGGGCATCAGATTTTTCGAAACATTTATATTGTGCCAAGCCAGGTCATGGTTCTGAAAAAAACATGTCGGGCAAATACGATGGTAAGGCCTATGCCATAGGCATGAACGGTTCTTTTTTCGTTTCTGAGGCGGGTTCAAGCAGTGGCATTTTGGGTTTCAAAATCGCCAATACCACTTTTGCTTACAACAGTATGAAGTCGGGCGATGCGTTTGCGAAGAAGTTTGGCGGTGCTACGGGGAATGATGCAGACAGTTTTGTATTGAAAATTTCGGCGTTTCACAAGGGCCAATTTTTGTTCAGTAAGCGAGTGATTTTGGCGGATTTTCGTTTTGCGGATAAAACAAAAGATTATATTTTGGATAGTTGGGCAATCGTTGATTTGTCGTGGCCACAGAATGAGGTGGGACCGCGCGACAGTTTTGTTTTTGAGTTGATGAGCTCGGACAATGGTCAGTTTGGAATGAATACACCAGGATTTTTCGCCATCGACGAGGTGATTGCGGCGCATTGGGAATCTGTGGATGCTGTGAATGGGCTTACGGCGAAGGTTTATCCCAACCCAGCGGATGAGCTAGTAACAATTGAAACCAAGGGTGCGATTCTGGATTTGCAGGTTCATAATTCGTTGGGTGAATTGATTTTTGAGGCAAAGAGGTGTGCGGGTAGGGTGCATCAAATCAATGTTAAGTCATGGCAGGCGGGTGTATATTCCATTTCCGCAAGCACCACAGAGGGCAAGGAATCCAGTGTGATTGTGAAGCGATGAAAATGAATTTCGTCCATTGGGCTTGTTTGTTGGTCTTGGCTTTTCAGGCATGCACCGACGACGTAATTGTTCCGGACAAGAAGGACATTCCCAAAAGTGGGGAGCGGGTAGCGGTTTTGTGTGAGGGAAATTTCATGTGGGCGAATGCGAGGTTGGATTTGATGCAGACGGACTCGGGCAAGACGCAGTTGTTGGGTAATGTGTACGAGAAAGCGAACAGCAAGCCGATTGGCGATGTTTTGCAATCGGGGTTGGTTGTGGGGGACAATTTGTTTTTGAGTATCAATAACAGTGGAAAGGTATTGGGGTTGGATCCTTATACGTTTACACAGAAGAAGATGAATGCGAAATTGCGTTCGCCGAGGTGTTTGTTGATGGTTGCGGGGGATTTGTGGGTGAGTGATTTGTACGCGAACAAGATTTCGGTTTTGGATACTTTGGATTTGCATTTGAAGCGGGAGATTGTGGTGCCGGGATGGACGGAGCAGATGGTTAGGTGGGGTGATGAGGTGGCGGTGGCTTGTTATTCGGGGAAGGTCTTGGTGTATGATTTTTTGAATGGGGGATACAAGCGGACGATGGATGTGGATACGGGGGCATTGTATTTGTCGGTGGATGGAAAGAATACGTTATGGGTGGTAAGTTCTGTGGGCATCAAAGGCGGCGTAGCCGCCTTTGATGCCTCAGCCAGCGCGCCGAAGGCGCGCTGGACAACCCAGGCCGCCCTCGGAAATATCTATCCCTCCGCCGATGGGAATTCCATGTACATCTCCTCCCAAAACAACATCCTCACATTCCCAATTACCGCCACGTCTCAAACAGACCTATCCATCTTGTTTAACCCATCCCTGAATCAATTGTACGGATATTACTTTAATCCCAAAAACCAAGTTTTTTACCTTGCCGATGCAAAAGACTATGTGAGCAACGGGGAAGTGATCCGATACCCCCTGCTTGACCCAACGCAAAAAACGAAGCACAGCACCGGCGTGAATCCCTCGGGTTTTGTGGTGTTGCCATGATTTTTTCTCTCGCTTGGACCCGCCCTGCCCGAGGATAACGGAACAGCGGTATCCAAAGGAATCTCTCCGGGTAAATCACACCTCCAAACCTTGACCTTTCTTTTGCTATCTTTGAACCCAAGGCATGAAAATCAAAATCCCTGGGCTGAAAAAAATCGATGTGCTTCTCATGCGCTCCTATGTGGGCCCATTTGCGGTCACCTTTTTTTTGTCGATGTTCCTGTTTTTGATGCAGTTCCTCTGGAAATTTATCGATGAACTCGTAGGAAAAGGCATTGCACCAGATTTGTTGGCAAAACTCATCTTTTATTCTTTGGCGGATCTGGTTCCCATGGCCATGCCACTCACCATTATGGTCGCCGGCCTAATGACCTTTGGAAACCTCTCTGAAAGCTTCGAATTGGTAGCCATGAAAAGCAATGGGATTTCCTTCAAAAAAGTCCCTTTTGTCCCTTTTCTCCTTTT
>CAZZKP010000091.1:0-8207 GCA_964654675.1 uncultured Bifidobacterium sp.
CTGTCAAACCACCAGAGATGAAGAAACTCACCAATCCGATAGAGAACAACATCGCTGGAGTAAAGCGCAAGTTACCGCGCCATAGTGTGGTTAAATAGTTAAACGCCTTCACCGCCGACGGAACCGCGATAATCAATGTCAATATCATAAATACCGAACCCAAGAAAGGATTCATACCGGTGATAAACATGTGGTGTCCCCATACGATGAAAGAAAGTATACTGATACCCATCAAAGAGATGACCATCGCTGTGTAACCAAAGATTGGCTTACGTGCATTGGTAGAAATTACCTCAGATGTGATACCCAAAGCAGGCATCAAAATGATATATACCTCAGGGTGGCCCAAGAACCAGAATAAGTGTTGATACAATACTGGGCTACCTCCTACGTTTTCAAGGGCACCAATACCCTCCAAGTAAATATCACTCAAATAGAATGAAGTTCCAAAACTGCGGTCGAAAATCAAGAACAATGATGCACCCAACAAAACAGGGAATGACAACAATCCAAGCACTGCGGTAAGCAGGAAAGCCCAGATGGTCAATGGCATACGATTCATGCTCATACCCTTTGTACGTTGGTTCAATACCGTTGCGATGTAATTCATACCACCCAACAAAGCCGACACAATGAACAATGCAATGGCTACCAACCACAAAGTCATACCCAAACCTGAACCAGGCATCGCCTTTTCCAAAGCACTTAAAGGAGGGTAAACCGTCCAACCTGCAGAAGCGGGTCCTGTTTCAACACCTACAGAAATCAACAAGACAACGCTCGACAAGAAGAAGAACCAATAGCTCAACATATTCATGAACGGCGAAGCCATGTCACGTGCTCCAATTTGCAATGGAATCAATAGGTTACTGAATGTACCACTCAAACCAGCCGTCAATACATAGAATACCATGATTGTTCCGTGAATGGTAACCAATCCCATGTAAAAATTGGGATCCAATTTTCCATCAACGGCCCATTTGCCTAATAACATTTCCAATATACCGAATTGCTCATCGGGCCATGCCAATTGCAAACGGAATAACAACGACATACCCATTCCAATAACCCCCATAATAATTCCTGTGATCAAGAACTGTTTGGAGATCATCTTGTGATCCATCGAGAATACGTACTTGCTAATAAACGATTCCTGATGATGGTGATCGTGACTGTGATGATCTGCTGCGTGTGATGCTGAAGTGCTCATATGAATATGATTGATTCTTTTAGATTGATAAGTTAGTTTACGGCAACGGCGGGTGCAACGGCAGTTGAATCTGACCCAGGAGCAACAGGAGCCGCCTCAACTGGAGGAGCAACTACCTTGGCCTGCGCAGCCAACCATGTTTGATATTCTGCTTCTGAACCCACAACTGTAATTTTTATCTTCATGTTGTAATGGGCCGCACCGCATATTTTATTGCAATACAAATAGTAATCGAATTTGTCGTTTCCTTTCGCCTTACGCGCTTCCGCCGTTGTTTTGATTGGCGTGAATGGGAATACAGTACTCATTCCTGGTACACAGTTCATTTGAGCACGGAACTCCGGCATGTAAGCTGAGTGAATTACATCACGAGCACGGAAACGGAACATATATGGCTTGTTTTTGATCAATACGATTTCCGTCGTTACACGGTCGTCATACGCCGCCTTGTTGAAAATTTCAGGCTTGCTTTTGAACGCATCCACACGCTTAATGTTTGTTTCTTTACGCTTCTTTTCCTTCTCCATCTGGCGAACATAAGCACCGCTTTCTGCATCCAATACTTTCTCTCTCAACGCCTTGTACTCTGAAACATAGGTATTACTCAAACCGGTCGATTCCATTTTGTTCAAAGCCGCTCTCCACATCGTTGTAGAATCACTGGCCGAAGCCAACTTCGCATTGATCTCTTCGATTTCCGATTGCAAAGTAGCCTTCAATTTGTCAGCCTCATCTTCCACAGCCAAACCCAAAGGATTTGTACCCGAAATCATCACAAAACTATTCTCACCCAACTTCTTATCTTCACCGGCATAACGCGCCTTCCATCCAAACTGATAAGCAAAAATTTCTACTTCCTCCGCTTTGTCGTTGGGTGTCTGGGTGATTTTTGTCCAAACATTGAATCCACGCAACACCAAAAATGTTAAAACGATGGCTGGCACAATGGTCCATACAATCTCCAATTTGTTGTTGTGAAAGAAATAATCCGCCTTACGATCCTCACGGTAGTAGTAACGAATCATGAAGAAAAACAGCAAAAACTCTGTCAGAATAAACACGAAGAAGGTAAATCCAAACGTCCACATGAACATCGAATCCAATTCAGCACCGTGTTCCGATGCCGCATTCGACAGCAACAAGAATTTTCCATGATACTTCATTTCATACCAAACACCGATGAAACCTAAGATCAAAACCACCACACCCACGATGGCATTTACCTTGTGAGGATTAACAATCTTTTTTCCTGTGATTTTCTCTGCCAAACTACCAATGTCGAAGGCACGAGCAATCACCAAAGTGATCAACAAAATCAAAGCGCAAATCAAAATATTCATCCAATTCCAACTGCTAGGATCAAATTCCTGGGGAGGTTGAATGACATCGCTTGCTGCTTGCGCAAAAGACATTACCGTGGCCATACAAGCCATCAACAATGATAACAACTTCTTATTCAACAAGTTGAAAGATTTTTTAGGTAGTGTGAGCATCATTTCTTGAGCCTTTTTAAGGATTTTCAATGCGCGAATTTAGAGTTTTTACAAAGGTTTTACAAAGTGTAAGTCGTTATTTTAATGACAAACTTACAATTTCAATACAGGCATCACTTCAAATCCGCAATCAATCTGAGATGAACGCAATTATTATGAATCAATACAAATAAGAAATTATTTACTCTCCGCCCAAGATTTTGCCAAAAACACATAATCCGAAACGGGAATTTGTTCAGCGCGCATTCCACCCCAATTTTCAGGCAATACAAATTTCTCGCGCGCCGAAGTCAAAGGCTTTAATGCATTCGACAATGTCTTCCTCCGCTGTGAAAATGCCGTCTTCACGACCAATTTTAAGGCGCTGTAATCACAATCAGGCAATTCGGCCTTCAACCTGCAATCAATCACACCGCTTTTCACTTTAGGGGGTGGGTTGAATGAATTTTCATGAACCGTGAATGAATAACTGCAACGATAATATGCCTGCAATAAAACACTTGTAATCCCATAATCCTTGTTCCCCTCTCCAGCACACAATCGTTCCGCCACTTCCTTCTGAAACATGCCAGAAAATTGTTCCACCCGCACACCACATTCTAACATCTTGAAAACAATTTGCGTGCTGATGTTATAGGGATAATTACCCACAATCGCCATCCGCTTGCCAATGGCTACCCAATCTTCCGCCGGAGCCTGCAAAAAATCCCCTTTCCACACCTTCAGACCACTCGCCCATGACTGATTCGACAAGTACTCCACCGATTCCGTATCTATCTCCGCACACATCAATGAACTCCCAAACCGCTCAAACAAAAATTTCGTCATTACGCCCATACCAGGCCCAATTTCAACCACATGCTCCATCTCGCCATCTACCAAATTCGCAATGCGCTCGGCAATACCTAAATCGTTTAGAAAGTGCTGCCCCAAACCCTTCTTCGCCTTCACATCGTCTGGCTTTCCTTTTCCTTTTGATGCGTTTGGATCTTCAAACTTACTCGCCCATTTTCCACCCCTCGGTGTATTTTGCAATTGATTGCTCAATTGTGGACCCTTGCTACTAAATTTATTTTTTCTCAAAGCTCCCAGTAAGTGATATAATATTTGGTCACTGTATCCTTCAAACTATCCAGATTGTAGTTGTCACTCGCCGCCGCTACATCCACCACACTTCCGTCTTTCTTTAAAATACGAATCCCCCCTCCCTCACTTCGATATGCATCGTTCTTTAACATGCCAACATGGACAAAATAATCCAAAATCCGTTCATCCCGAACCCCAAAAATGGATGCCGCCTGAGCCCGCATCAACTGCTTCACACCAAAATCTATCGGCTCCAATTGAACCTTAATCTTTGGCAAATTTCGTCTCAACAACCGCTTACTCATCTCACTCAAAATGGGGTCTTCATGAAACTGCCACTCCTTGATGGCCGACATGATATCGATATCATCCAATAGCACAAACAAATCCAAATCCTCTTCATTGAAATCGTCCGGATTCACATCCTTGAACAAAAAGTGCATCAATGGGTGATAACTGCCCAAGGTGGATCCCGTTTTTGCCATTTCTCGGGCGCGTTGCAAAATCGACACCAAAAGAGCATCTGCGGCGATCACGGTTTTATGCAAATAAACCTGCCAGTACATCAATCGCCTCGCAACCAAAAATTTCTCTACGCTGTAAATGCCTTTTTCTTCCACCACCAAATCGCCATCCTTGACATTGAGCATGTGAATCAATCGATCTACACCTACAATCCCTTCACTCACACCCGTATAAAAACTGTCCCGCATCAAATAATCCAAGCGGTCCATATCTAATTCGCCGGAAATCAATTGATGCAAAAAAGGCTTCTTGTGATACTCCCCACGAAAAATATCAATCGCCAAGCTCAAAGCCCCGTCAAACTCCGTATTCATGCGCTCCATCAACATGATGGAAATGTCCTCGTGGTTTACACCCTGGGCCAATGTGTATTCCAATGTATGGCTGTAGGGTCCATGACCAATGTCGTGCATCAAAATACCCAAAATCGCGGCTTCCTTTTCCTCATCCGTAATTTCAACACCCTTTCCCCTGAGAGTATCCAAGGCCTTCACCATCAAATTCATCGCACCCAAAGCGTGGTGAAAACGGGTATGTGTAGCACCAGGATATACCCATTCGCTCATTCCCAGCTGACGGATTCTGCGCAAACGTTGGAAATAGGGATGCTGCACAACATCGTATACCAAAGCGCTGGGCAAGGTCACAAATCCGTGCAAGGGATCATTGATTAACTTAGATTTATTGCCCGATGGCATGATGCAAAGGTAATACGCAATTTACTGTTCAGCCCACACCAACTTTTGACCGCCCCTGGGCTGCTTCAATCGCACCGCGTCCAAGAAATCCTGCAACTGTGGCACCAATGGATCCGCAGGCTGCGCCTGCAAATAATTCTCATAACAGTATACCATATCGCTCCACTCCGTAGAATTGATACCCATCGTGTGCATCTTCCTCCGATACGCCGATCCCGCATGCAACCAAGCACTCTGATTGAACTCTGAAAAACGCTTTGATTTATCAATGTATCTTCGAAAGAACCCATAAGCCCTATCATACTGATCCTGCCTCTCCGCCGATATCCCAAAATACCAAAAAGTTCCTGGATGCATCGAATCTTGCAAGTAAGCAACCCGCAAAAAACTGTCGGATTCCCCATAGCGCTCCTGCAAAATCAAGGAATGACTTAACATGTGTTTGTAGGTCATCGACTCCGGATTCTTCTCCAACATTTGTCGATACAAATTCTCCGCCTCCCGATACCGCTTGGTGCGCATCGCAGCAGCGGCCTTGGCTTGCGGACTTACCTCATCGTCAAAATCTTGGGCCAACACCTGACCCGCCATCCCGCAGAGTAAAAAGAACAAGAAGATTATCCTTCGCATACCTCGAATGTAGCAACAATTCGCCAACTTTGTATAAATTCACCGCAATGAAACCAAAGCACACCCCAAAAAGTTACCGGTCTGTTTTTATCATCGCTGTGTTTTTGGTTCCTTTTCTTTCTGGCTGTCAAAATAGCGCCCAACCCTGGCAATCCTTTGGAGATATAACCACTGAAAGCCGCATCCTTGCCTCCTTTCATGGGTTGGAGGTAAACCACGATGTTCAAATCTCTGTCACCCAAGACACTACAAAACCAGAGCAAATTGAGATTACTTACGGAAAAAATGTCATTCCGGGGATTACAACCGACGTCACCAACGGTGTGTTATCGATCAAAAACAACAACAAGGCCAAATGGCTCCGGAAATTGAATATTCAACCCAAATGCACGCTCAACCTTCATAAAATTGATGATATTCACTTGGAAGGAAATGCCAAAATCCATTGTATCGACACCCTCTACAGTCAAGCCATTCATTGCACCGTAAACAGTGTAGAAGATCAAAATTTGTTTGTTTTCTGCGGACAATTTTATGGAGGGGTGATGAACAGTGCCAACGTGAAACTCACCGGACAGGCTACCATATTTTCTTGGAGCTGCGAACAAGGTGGCGGCTTGGATGCAACGGATTTGCGGAGCGACGATGTTTATTTGTATCATTTTACAATCAAAGATGTTTTCGTAAATCCCAGCAAACAGTTCAGCGCACAACTTTACAATAGCGGAAACGCCTACTATTTCAAAACCCCCACCTATAAATTCAAGGAATATTGCCAGGGTACGGGTCGCGTAATATTGAAGAAACCCTAATTATGACTCTCGGAAATTATTACGTAGAATACCCCGCATCGTATGGATTGATTGCGTTCTTTGTCTTGGTCTTTTTTGCCGGACAGAACGATGCCAGCCTCACCCAACGATGGCTTTTGAGTTCTTGGCAAATCAAACATCGAAAGCAATATTACCGTTTAATCAGTTCAGGTTTTGTTCACGATGGAATCATTCATTTGCTACTCAATGGGGTGGGCATATATTATTTTTCTACCTATGTGGAATCCATGGTAGGATCCATTTTTACCCTATTCATTTTCTTATTTTCCGTTTTGGGGGGCAGCCTTTTCTCGATTTGGTTGCGGCGAAAAGCATCCGATTACCAATCCCTGGGCGCTTCTGGCGGTGTTTTGGGCTTGTTGATTTGTGCGGTAATGTGGTTCCCAGAAATCCAGTTGGGGCTGATGTTTATCCCCATTCCTATCCCAGGATGGATCTTTTGTATTTTGTTTAATTTGGGGTCGATTGTGTTTTCTCAAACGGCGGACCGACATAGAATATCACACGAAGGACATTTGGGTGGGGCATTATTTGGTGGGACAATTGGCTATGCCCTTTTATGCCTGTTTGTCGGAATTAGTGCGGAAGGAGCCCAGCAAGCCAGTGGGGCAATGATGAAAACCCCATTTGAATCATGGGCTTTGTTTTGGTTTGGGGTTTTCCCTATTTTCTTGTTTGGGGTGGTGAGTTGGATCCGACCGCAATGGCTGTATCGCAAGTAAACTCTTTGAGAATCCCACAACAATAGCGGGATTCTAAATAAAAAATCCCCCGTCTGAGACGGGGGATTTTTTTGTGCCCAGTACTGGATTCGAACCAGCACAACCTTGCGATCACCACCCCCTCAAGGTGGCGCGTCTACCAATTTCGCCAACTGGGCAAAGGATTCAACTCAATTTAACTGTGCCCAAAACAGGACTCGAACCTGCACACCTCGCGGCGCTGCCACCTGAAGACAGTGCGTCTACCAATTTCGCCATTTGGGCATTGAAAAGAACGGGATTACAAATATACTCAAATGGCCGCGTCTGTTCAAACAAAAACGACAGTTTGCGTATCACTACATAATTAACATGGCATCGCCATAGCACAAAAATCTATAGCCTTCTTTCATCGCCTCCTGATACACCTCCGTCATGAACTTGTGGTCCGTGTAAGCACATGCCATCATAAACAAAGGCGACTCTGGCTGATGCAAATTGGTAATAAACGCATTGGCGATATGAAATTCCTGTGGCGGAAACAAAAACTTATCCGTCCAACCCTCACTGGGATTCAATGTACTACTAGAACTTACACTGCTCTCCAAAGCACGCATCACACTTCCTCCCACCGCTACAACACGCTTTTTGGTGGCAATCGCTTCGTTCACAGAGTCACAAGCCGATTGTTCGATGCGATAATATTCGCTGTCCATCTTGTGCTTCGTTAAATCTTCAACTTCAACCTCACGGAACGCACCCAAACCCAAATGCAATGTAATCTCAGTAAATTTAATTCCCTTGATATCCATTCTCATCTGCAACTCGCGGGTGATGTGTAATTGAGCCGCTGGCGCCGCAACAGCTCCAACATTCTTGGCAAACAAACTCTGATACCAAGCCTCATCCTCTTCCTTCACCCCACGGGTGATATATTTTGGAATGGGGGTTTCACCCAACTTCTTAATCACATTCGAAAACTCCTCGTCCGTGCCATCAAACAGGAAACGGATGGTTCTACCCCTACTTGT
>CAZZKP010000092.1:0-8137 GCA_964654675.1 uncultured Bifidobacterium sp.
ATGCTGCGAAGATAACTTATCTTCGCGAAATGCCCCATTGGTTAGATACGGGAATTGAGTATTTAAAAGGAGTTGGTCCACAGCGGGCCGAAGCCTTAAAGAAAGAGCTCGGAATCTTTACCCTTGGTGATTTATTAAGCCATTACCCCTTTCGCCATGAAGACCGCTCCCAAATTTATTCGATTGCCTCTCTCCGAGGCGATGATGTGTGGGTACAACTGCAAGGAAGAATTCGTCCGATGGGCATCGCGGGCGCCGGCCAAGGCCGGCGTTTCATAGCCATCCTGTCCGATGGCACCGCCGAAATGGAACTCATATGGTTCAAAGGCATCAACTACATCGAACGATACCTAAAACCCGGGGAAACCTATCGCGTCTATGGAAAAATCAACAATTTTAAAGGCAAAATTTCCATCGCCCACCCCGAACTCGATGTCGTAAATTCCCAAAACCCCAGCCAAACACTCTCCCTTGTCCCCGTTTACCCCCTCACAGAAGGACTGAGGAGAAAAAAACTGGAAAATAAATTTCTGGTTACCGCCGCCCAAAATGCAGTAAACAACCCCGGGTACGACATCCCCGAAAACCTCCCCCTCCGTATTCTCCAAAAATACAAATTCATTGGCCGAAAAGAAGCCATCAAAGAACTGCACTTCCCGCAAAATTTGGCCCGCCTCGAAGAAGCAAAACGCCGACTCAAATTCGAAGAACTCTTCTACCTGCAATTGCGGCACCTGATGCTCAAAGGATTCAGAAATCGAACCTACAAAGGATTGATTTTCGATTCAGTGGGTCAGTATTTCAACGACTTCTATAACAACCACCTGCCTTTCGAACTGACAGGTGCCCAAAAAAGAGTGCTCAAAGAAATTCGAAACGACCTAAAAACGGGCCTTCAATCCAATCGATTGCTACAAGGTGATGTGGGATCAGGCAAAACGATGGTTGCGATGCTCACCATGTTACTTGCGATCGACAATGGCTATCAAGCCTGCATGATGGCACCCACAGAGATCTTGGCCACCCAACACTACTTTTCTCTCCATGAATGGGTTGAAAAACTGGGTCTGCGCATCGAACTGCTCACCGGATCAACCCCCAAGAAAAAACGCGAAGCCCTGATTTCTGACCTCAATGAAGGCAAAATCCATATCCTCGTTGGCACCCATGCCCTCATCGAACAAGACGTAAACTACAAACAACTTGGACTTGTTATCATCGACGAACAACATCGATTTGGTGTAGCGCAGCGGGCAAAACTTTGGAAAAAAGGACAAGTATTGCCACACATTCTGGTAATGACTGCCACACCGATTCCGAGAACCCTGGCAATGACCGTTTATGGCGACCTCGATGTGAGCGTAATAGACGAAATGCCGGTGGGAAGAAAACCAATTATTACGGTACACCGACAAGAATCGATGCGCCCTGCAATCATGGAATTTCTGAGAACAGAGATCGCAAAAGGCAGACAGGTTTACTACGTTTTCCCCCTCATCGAAGACAGTGAAAAATTGGACTTAAATAGTTTGATGAGTGGGTTTGATATGGTCAACGAATACCTTCCAGCGCCACAATACAAATACAGCATCGTTCATGGGAAACTCAAGGCAGCAGAGAAAGAATCGGCGATGAGCCTTTTCAAAAACCACCAAACCGATATTTTAATTGCCACAACAGTGATTGAAGTGGGCGTAAACGTCCCCAACGCTTCGGTGATGGTGATTGAAAATTCAGAGCGATTTGGCTTGGCCCAGCTTCACCAATTGAGAGGTAGAGTGGGTCGAGGAAACGAACAAAGCTATTGCGTACTCATCACCAAACCCGGACTCAGCGAAAACGGATACAAACGGATTTCTACCATGGTCAATACGAACGATGGTTTTGAAATTGCCAAAGTGGATTTGGAACTTCGCGGCCCTGGAGAACTCGACGGAACCAAACAAAGTGGGGTACTGGAATTAAAATTGGCCGATATCCGTCACGATGAATCCATACTCATCGCAAGCCGAGTAGAAGCACAAGAATGGCTCGCCGCCGATGAGCTTCTCGCCAATGCCGAAAGTGAACCCATTAGAAATGAACTCAAAAAAATCCCCCATCGAACGGTGTGGAGTAAAATTTCATAGATTTTTCCAAAAACAAGAACGGCATTCCACATTGCTTCAGTAATTTCACGACATCAAATTATGAATCTCTTTTCAGAAATCGGGCGATACATCATTTTCATGAAATACGTTTTGAAACGTCCGGAAAGAGGACGCGTATTTTGGTCGATGCTAACCCGTGAAATGAATCTCATCGGAATTGAATCCCTGGTGGTTGTCATTTTGATTGCTTTGATAACCGGTGCTGTAACTACCGTACAAACAGCCAGCCAATTGGCATCGGATTCTGGAATACTGCCTCCTAGCCTCTTCCCAATGGAAATCGTAGGTTCAGTAGTTGGCAGTAGTTCAATTCTAGAAATTGCGCCCACCATCACATGCTTGGTGTTGGCAGGAAAAATCGGAGCAAACATCGCTTCAGAAATCGGAAACATGAGGGTAAGTGAACAAATCGACGCGTATGAGGTAATGGGTATCAATTCGATTGGATTTGTATCACTTCCAAAAATCTTAGCCGGTGTTATTATGATCCCCTGCCTCATTTTAGTGAGTGTCTTTCTGTTGATGGTTGGAGGATTGATTGCAGCGAAACTCACAGGAATCATGACAATGGATCAATATGTGACAGGTCTAAGAAGTTCCTTTGTTCCCCACTATGTAAACGTATTACTGGTAAAAGGCTATATCTTTTCTTTCATCATCACAAGCATGAGTGCATTCCAAGGATACTACACCAAAGGTGGAGCATTGGAAGTGGGTGAAGCCGGAACCAAAGCCGTGACTCGAATATGTGTCACCATACTCGCCTTCGACCTAATCATAGCCAAATTACTTCTCTGAAATGATTCAGCTGATCGACCTCAACAAGTTTTTTGAAGACCGACATGTCTTAAAGAACATCAATGCCAATTTTTATTCTGGGGTTGCCAATTTGGTTATTGGTGCCAGCGGAGGAGGTAAGAGTGTACTGGTAAAAACCATGGTGGGTTTGGAAAAACCCTCAAGCGGACAAGTATTGTTCGAAGAAAAGGATTACCACAATCTAGAATATGAAAACCAGCAGGTCTTGAGAAGAGAAATCGGCATGTTGTTTCAAGGAACGGCATTGTTTGATTCACTCACTGTGGAACAGAATGTTGAGTTCCCATTGTTGATGTTCAGCAACATGAGCAAAGAGGAAAGGATGGAAAGGGTAAACCTGTGTTTGTCTAAGGTCAATTTGATCAATGCCAACCGCAAAGCGCCCTCTGAGATTTCTGGTGGAATGAAAAAACGTGTCGGTATCGCCCGCGCCATTGCATTACCTATCAAATATTTGTTTTGCGATGAGCCCAACTCTGGGTTGGACCCCCTCACCTCTCGTGTAATTGATGCGTTGCTTCATGATATCACAAAGGAATTTGGCATCACCACGATTATTAACAGCCACGACATGAAAACCGTGAAAGACATTGGGGAGCATATCGTATTCATGCACCAAGGTCAGAAATGGTGGGAAGGCAGCAAAGAAGAATTGGCCGAAGCCCAAAAATCCAATCCCGAACTGGATGCTTTTGTAAAAGCGAGCTTTTAAAAGCCACCGCTCCCTGAGGATTGTCAAATTGCACCGCAACAAACCCTATTTCGCAATTTTCACCCGTTTCAAAGGCAAGCGATTGGTGACATCATTCCCCAACCCTTGCACCCAAGGATGCATCAAACGAATGCTCTTATCGTAATACAACGGAATCACTGGCACTTGATCCATTAAACGAAGGTTTGCTCGATAAATATCATTCAATCGATCTTCACTCCTTCCGGATTCAATCGCATCATAAAGCGCATCAAACTCAGCATCCACAAAATGCGTATAGTTGGGACCGTTTGGTGATAAGAACTTTTGATAAAAACAGGCCAAATAGTTCTCTGCATCAGGATAATCGGCAATCCAAGAACCACGAAACAGCATCAATTTGCCCTCGTTTCGCAGTTGACGCAACATTCCACCCGTTTGAATATCTACTTTAATATTAACCCCCACCCTGCTCCAGACTTCTTGCAAATACACCATCATGTCGAGGTAGTCCGCCGTGGTTGAGAGTGTAATCACGGGCTTTGCCTTCAATTTGGAATAATTGCTTAAAGCAAATTCCGTTTTGGCGGCAGACATTCCAACAGCATCGGGGACATCTTTCTGCTCGGGATTCAATTGAGGAGGCACAAATCCAAATTCACCCGCTGTACCCAATCCATTTCGAAAAAAGCGGACAATGGCATTTTTATCTACCGATAACTGCAAGGCTCTTCGGAGGTGTACATCTTGCAAATGGTTGACCTGACCTGGGAGATCGCCCAAATAGCATCCAATGTATTCGGTATTCAAAAATGGTGTTATCAGCGTCTTTAATCGTCGATTGTATTTGGGCTTCAACTGCGCATCGGCCGTGAGCAATTCATCTTTAAATGAGGATTCCAATCCATTGAAAAAATCATAAGACCCTGCCAAAAACTGCATAAATGCCGTTTGCTTATTTTTAACAAATGAAACATTGATGGCATCCAAATACGGCAAAGAGACCCCGGCGCTGTCCTTTTCGTGGTAAAAATCGTTTTTGCGAAGTACCAATTTGATTTGCTCCTCCCATCTTTTTAAATAAAATGGACCCGTTCCAACGGGATTCCTGGCCAAAACAGACTTTTCTGTGTGTTGATAATCCAATGGTACGATAAATCCGTAGTTGGTAGCCAACAAGTTCAAGAGCGAGGCCACCGGCCTAATCAAACGAATCTGAAATACTGTATCGTTCAATGGAACAAATACTTGACTCAAATTGCTATCGATTTTGTCGGCGAAAATCCAGGCGCCGGGAGACGCAGATTTCGGATCAGCGATGCGAGATAAACTAAAGGCAACATCGCGCGAATTGACCCTTCGATGGGTAACTTTTCCACCAAGATTGGGAAAACAAAACTGCGCATCCCGTCGCAAATGAAAAGTGTATATTTTTTTATCCTCAGAAATTTCCCAATGATCCGAAAGCGCGGGAACGACCTGTAATTGGGAGTTTAGGTCAACGAGCCCATTAAAAATCTGAGATACAATCCAAATTTCGGACTGGGATTTTACGTAAGCAGGATCCAAGGTGGTGACAGATTCATCTTCATTGTAATGAAACACCATGGAAGGAGATTTTTTATCAACATTTTTACAACCATGAATTCCCAAAACTGTGAATAAAAGGAATAGACCCAACGTACGAAATTCACCTCGCTTGGAGATAAATTTGTTGTCCGTCAAAATCGCAAGAGGGTTTTTTAATCCAAACATAGGTTGTTGCAATGGTCTCAGCAAATGTATGGATTACCCAAAAGAATGTGCGAGGCTTGGTGGAATTTGAATTAACATATCATAGACAATTTAGAAAACAACGCAAAGGAAAATAACATGGGAAAAATCATCGCCATCGCAAACCAAAAAGGAGGAGTTGGAAAAACCACCACCGCAATCAATCTAGCTGCCAGCTTGGCTGTCTTAGAATACAAAACGTTGTTGGTTGATGCAGATCCCCAAGCAAACTCTTCCTCTGGCGTGGGCTTTGACCCCAAGAACATTCGCTTGGGCTTATATGAGTGTTTGGTTCAGGAAATCCACCCGCAGGATGTCATTTTGGCCACCAGCACCCCATTTTTAGACCTGTTGCCTTCGAACATTGACCTCGTTGGTGCTGAAATCGAGTTGCTCGACATGCCAAATCGTGAACGCATTATTCAAGGGGTGTTGAAGTCGATCCAGGCCAACTACGATTTTATCATTGTCGATTGCTCCCCTTCCTTGGGTTTGATCACAACGAACGCGCTGTGTGCGGCAAACAGTGTTATCATTCCTGTTCAGTGCGAGTATTTTGCGTTGGAGGGATTGGGCAAACTTTTGAATACCATCAAAATCGTTCAAAACCATTTGAACAAACACCTTGAAATTGAAGGAATATTATTGACGATGTACGATGGTCGTTTGCGTTTGTGCAACCAAGTTGTAGAAGATGTAAAGACGCATTTTCAAGACATCGTTTTCGACTGTATCATCCAAAGAACCACCAAGTTGGGAGAAGCCCCGAGCTTTGGCGTACCTGTGATCCATCACGATGCCGACAGTCGCGGATCAATTAACTATTTAAACCTAGCGAAAGAAGTATTAATCAAAAACGGTCACATCAAAGCAGAAGCGGAATTGGCATGAACACAATAAAGAAAAAAGCAGGCTTAGGTCGCGGACTCAGCGCCCTTTTAGAAAATGCAGATACAGACATTACCAGCACAGGTGGAAGTGCACTGGCGGGTTCGGTGGCTCTCATACCCATTTCCCAAATTGAGGCCAACCCCTTTCAGCCGCGTACCGAGTTTAACCCCGAACAACTTGCAGAACTCTCTGAAAGCATCAGAGTTCATGGTGTGATACAACCCATCACCGTCAGAAAAATGGGATTCGATCGCTACCAATTGATTTCCGGCGAACGAAGAACCAGAGCCAGTGTTTTGGCCGGAATGACGCAAATCCCCGCTTACGTAAGGGTTGCCAACGATCAAGAAATGCTTGAAATGGCATTGATCGAAAACATCCAACGCAGTGACTTGAATGCCATTGAAGTCGCCATGAGTTACAAGCGACTGCTCGAAGAATGCAACCTAAAGCAAGAAGAATTGGGTGAGCGTGTGGGCAAAGACAGAACCACTGTGAACAACTACCTCCGCTTGCTTAAGCTTCCCGAATCCATTCAATTGGGAATCAAACAAGGTTTGGTTTCTATGGGCCATGCGAGAGCCATGATCAACATGGACGATGCCGTAGATCAAATGGAGCTTTATCAGCAAATCATCGCAAACAATTTGAGTGTGAGGGATGTCGAAGGCCTAGTGAAAGCAAAAAAGAATGGAAATTCCATCAATGTCTCAATGGGAGGCACCGATTGGGATCCCGAAATTGATAGAATTACAGCCGCTTTCTACGAAAAACTGAGGGCTGCGGTACACCTTAAGACCGCTGGACGTGGCAAAGGAAAGATCATCATCTCCTATAAAAGCAAAGACGATTTAAATCGTATTTTGGGACTCATCCAATCCTAATCAAATCCATGAGAATAGGAACAGCGACAAATCGTCTTTGGGCTGGGCAGTTACTGGCCTCCCTGATTTGTCTGTTTCCAACATGTGCGATGGCGCAAATCCTGCATCCGTCCATGGGTTTAAGCGAAATTTCAAATCCCTATGTGATTGGTGATCCCCGCGGATCGGAACTGACCAAACCCTATTCTTTCCAATGGGTTGACAATAAAGTTGCAACCCAAAATCCATCATTCCCTTATCGACTGTCGTATTTGGAGAGAGATACACAATTCAAAAAGCCTCATTCCCCCAAAAAAGCGACCATCATGGCCATTGCATTGCCCGGCAGTGGACAGATTTATAATCAGAAATACTGGAAAGTCCCATTGGTGTATGCTGGATTGGGTGCGAGTGTTTGGGCGATCGGACATTTTCGTGGTGAGATGAGGGCATTAAACGATAGTATTTCAGGGATTTTTGGGGCGGGAAAAACCCCAAGTGCTCAGCTCATAGCCGACAGAGACCAGCAAAGAAGTCGACGCGACATAGCCATTTTATGCCTTGCAGGGGTTTATATTTTTCAAGTCATCGACGCCACGGTGGATGCGCATTTTTTCAAGTTCAACATCAACGAAAACATAGGATTGCGTGTTTGCCCCAGCCCCGCTAAAACCTTGGCGCTGCAATACAAATTTTAATACCCAAATACAGACATGTCTCGGATCGACCAAATACGCCAATTTCTACAGGATAGTCCTAACGATGCATTTCTGCGCTATGCGTTGGCGCAGGAGTTACAAAAGCAGGGCGATACAGAAGCGGCGAAGGAAGCCTACTTGTGGTTAACTGACAATCAACCGAGTTATGTGGCCACCTATTACCATTTGGGCAAGTTATTGATCTCCCAGGGGGAAAAGGAGGCGGCCTTGGCGTGGTTCAATCTGGGGATT
>CAZZKP010000093.1:0-7963 GCA_964654675.1 uncultured Bifidobacterium sp.
AAGGGGAAAAGCCATGCATCGGAATGGGAATCTCTGAGAAAAGCAGGCAGTAAGAGTTTCGCTTTGCTGTCTAAAGAGGTCGAAAAAGTTGTGGTGAAAAATGTCAACTGCGATGCAGCAAAAGGACTGGCATTTTTTGAAGGATTGATGCTTTCCGATTACCAATTCGACAAATATTTAAAGATAAAATCTCGCGAGACGGCAATTGAATATACTTTGAAGGGGAAGGGAGAAGACAAGCAGGATGAGGTGAAAATCATTGTTGATGCGGTCAATTCAGCACGCAACCTAGTCAATGAGCCCGTTAACGCATTAAATGCGCAAGGATTGGCTGATGCATTCGTAAAAATGGGTGAATCCGCTGGATTTAAAGTAGAAGTTTTTGGCGAAGCACAAATTGAAAGCCTGAAAATGGGTGGTTTGTTGGCCGTGAACAAGGGCAGCCAAGAGCCACCAACATTTTCTGTTTTAGAATACAAGCCCAAAAAATCAGTAAATAGCCAGCCCATTGTTTTGGTAGGTAAAGGTGTTGTGTTCGATACAGGCGGGTTGAGTTTGAAGCCAACGCCAAATTCCATGGATATGATGAAGTGTGATATGGGCGGGGCGGCAGTAGTGGCTGGCGTTTTTGAAGCGGTAGCAAGATTGAAATGGCCACTGTGGATTGTTGGTTTGGTTCCATCGACCGACAATCGTCCGGGAGAAAATGCCACCTGTCCTGGTGATATTATCACTATGTTCGATGGTACAACAGTAGAGGTCCTCAATACCGATGCAGAAGGTCGTTTGATTCTTGGCGATGCATTGTCGTTTGCCAAGAAGTTTGATCCCCAGTTGGTGATTGATTATGCAACGCTTACGGGTGCTGCGGCGCGTGCTTTCGGCAGTTATGGATCGGCATTGATGGCGCAGGCGCCTGATTCTGTGGTTAAATCACTGAAAAAAGCGGGGGATGCCGTTTTTGAAAGAGTGGCGGAAATGCCTCTTTGGGAGGAGTATTATGAAGAAATCAAAGGAGGCATTGCAGATATAAAAAATTTAGGAAAAGGAGAGGGAGGTGCTCAAAGTGCTGCGATGTTCTTGCGGCATTTTACACAGTATCCTTGGGTGCACATCGACATTGCGGGAACCGCTTTTTTGACTTCCCCAAGTCATTATGTTCCAAAAGGTGGCACAGGTGTTGGTGTTCGCTTAACTTTGGAGTTTCTTAGACAGCAGATCAATGGATAATCGTAGACCCGTAATTGGAATAACCCAAGGAGATCCCTCCGGTGTTGGAATGGAGCTCATCATCAAGGTTTTTGCCGATCAAAATCTTTATAAATATTGCACCCCTGTATTATACGCAAACCCCAAAACGTTTGTGGCATGGAAAAAACACATGGAGTTGCAAGAGCCTATGTATCATTTGGTTTCATCGGCTTCCGAAGCAAAGCCTGGGAAATTGAATTTGGTTGTGAGTAGCGATGCAGTTTTCGAGCTAACCATTGGGAAATCGTCCGATGCCTCTGGTTTGGAGGCGCTAAAATCCCTCGATAAAGCCATTTCAGATGTCAATCATTTGCAAGCCTTAGTCACCGCGCCCATCGATAAATCCACCGTGGCCCCGCACTCAGCCAATTTTACCGGACATACGGGTTATTTGGCGGATGCCTTTGGAAAAACCAATTATGCCATGATTTTGGCGAGCGAAGATTTACGCGTTGCTTTGGTAACCGAACACATCGCAATTACCGAAGTGGGTAAGCATCTCACACAAGACAAAATCGAACAAAAAATCGAAGTGGTGTATGAATCCTTGAGAAACGATTTTAATGTTCTCAAGCCACGCATTGCCGTATTGGGGTTAAATCCCCACGCAGGCGACAATGGTTTGTTGGGTAAAGAGGAGGAGACGTTGATTGTACCCGCGATTCAAACACATTTTAAACGCGGAAAGCTCGTGTATGGTCCGTACTCAGCGGATAGTTTTTTTGGCGGTGGGAATTATAAGAACTTTGATGCAGTGATTGCCATGTATCACGATCAAGGATTGATACCTTTCAAGACGTTGGCATTTATGGATGGCGTGAATGTAACTGCAGGATTGCCTGTCGTTCGTACGAGTCCCGACCATGGAACTGCTTATGATATCGCTGGTACAGGCGCGGCAGATACCTCAAGTTTCAGGGCCGCTGTGTATGATGCAATTCATTTGGTGAGAAATCGCAATCAGTTTGCAGAGGATTTCGCCAATCCCCTGGAATACGCTGATTTGCGAAGAGAGCGATTCCGTATCGATTTTTGATTTCAACCTACGTCTCCATTTTTTCTACGGCGTCAATTTGTTGGATTGCGTGAATTGGGTAGCCCATGCTTCGTGTGGCTTCCATTGGATGGCCTGACAAAGAATCTATCTCAGTTTGTTTCTTTCGGCGAGCCAATTGCCTACGACCGACATAACCTCCATGGCAACTGTTTCGTCCAAATTGAAGTATTCCGAAACATCGCAAGTGGTGCAATGCTGCAATAAATGATTTAAGTTCGGAAATTCCTGATAGGTTACCCCCACGCCAACTTGGTTCATTTTATCGGCCAATTTTGCACTTCCGGAGGCTTCTATTTGTTGGTCCTTTGATCCTTGGATCATCAAAATATCACAGTTTTTTAGTTCGGTAAATTCCCCTTCAGGCTCGGACTGTAGAAAATAACTCGTCCAAGGATTCGTGGCTAACCCAATATAGGTTTGTGCAAGGTAGTTGATCGCTGATTTTGCACCCGTTGCTCTGGCAGCCCCCTTTGATTGGTTGATTTGATATTTATAGGCGCGTTGCAGATTTTTATCACTTTTGTTTTTTTGGAGGTATGTCTTTAACAGGGATTCGTATTTTGAATTGTCAGAATCAGGGCGATTTTCTGTTTCTTGGGTTGATTTTACCGAGAAACCTAGCTTAATCATTTCGCGATGTAAATCACTCAATCCGGCAATTAAGCCACTGTCTAGTTTCATGGCTTTCCAATTGATTTGATTTTGAAATACCGATGTCTCTAGACCGCTGGATGTCATTCCGGCCAATGAAATGACCCCTGAAATATCGGTTTGGGCGTTTGCCAGCTTTACGGCCACATTGGCCCCTTCGCTATGACCCATGACGAAAATGCGCATGGTATCAACCATCGGTTGGGTATAAAGAAAGCGAATGGCGGCTTGTGCATCGCTTACATAGGAAGCGGTGGTGGTGGATTCCAGAAACTTGGGGTCGCCCATTGAACTTCCCACACCTCTATCATCTACGCGAAGCACTACAAAGCCAAGTTTAGTCAGGAAATCTGCCCAAACAGCAAAGGGCTTGTGGTCGCCCAGGGTTTCATCGCGGTCCTGCGGACCGCTTCCCGACAATAGCAAAACTGCGGGCAATTTGAATGTTGGGTCAGCAGGATTGGGCGTTTTTCTGGCCAAATGATAGATGCTCTGCGCAATCGCATCAATTTTGATTGAATTCGTATCGGGGTAGGTTAATGTCCCGCCGAATTTCAATTTTCCGCTCGGGTGACTAAAATCCACCGATTTTGACGTGTAGGGATAGGGTGGTTTGGGTGTTTGGGGTTTTACAGAATTCAACGTCTGGCTGTAGCGCAACGTTAAGGGGAGTGATTTTCCGCCTTGATTCCAATTTCCCACCAGTAAGCCATCTGCGTTTCTTTTTCCCTCAAATGTGGCTGGCAACGATAAACGCCAAGTGATTTCTTCGCCTTTGATTTCCGTTTCATCAATTGAGAAATTCTTCAATCGCTGCATGGGTACATCAAGTGTGCTGCGGTAAACCGTTGTGTTCCCTTCAACGATGGGAGGATTTATGTGAAAAATTAAAGTGAGTTGCATGCCTGCAACACTGAGATCGCCTTTCCAATACCCTTCCCAAGGCTTCCCGGTTTGTGCGAATGTGAAAATCGGCATAAATAGGCCGAAAAGAAGCGTTATGAATGGATTGAATTGGGTGTTCTTTGAACGAGTAACTACGGTCATTGTATATTTTTTTTGGTATCAAATTCTATGATGAAAATGTCTCTCCCAATCACGACTCAAACAGATTGTTTTTGCATCGGGCTCATTCATTTTTTTTGTCCTACAATCGTTTCAAAATAAAGCGCATTAGAAACCCATTGAAAAACTCGCCTTGATCCCGGCATTGCGGTGAGAATTGGGTTCTAGATAGGTCATTCGCCAAATGAAATCGATCCGAATACACTTAAAAATGTTCTCAATTCCCAGACCCATTTCCCAATAGGGTTCATTGGCAAAAGTTTTGAATTGGGTGATGGGGACTGACTCGCCCAATCCGTTTTTATCCCAGGTTTTGGGGATCAAATTTCGATTTTCCTCTCTCAATGTACCATAAATGGCTTTACTTGAAACCACCTCTCTGAGTTTAAAGTGATTCAGTAAGGGAATGCGGTTAAAGATGTATCCGTTAAAATGGTGTTCTATTCCGATTTGTAGGCTTCGGTCTGATACGAATTCAAAAATTCGCATTTGGTTGTAGGCCCTGCTGCTGTACATGAAACTCTGGTTTCCCACGTATACGGTGAGCAATGGATAGGGCAATTGACCAAAAACCTTGGCGTACTCTGCATAAGCGATGGTTCTTCCCATCACACTCCATGATTTATCGTAAAGGTAAGTGGCTTGCAGTTTGGTGTAGTTGAATTGAGAGCCAATCAAACCCCTCAATCCTTGTTGAATGTAAATTTCAGCACGCGGTCCGTCGGCGTGAAATGTCATTCGGTCTTGGTCCGTTCTCACATAGTAACTTCGCGGCTCGTAGATGAATCGAACCGATGCATAAGCATTGATGAGTTGGTTGGAAATATTGCTTGTGTCGGGATAGTTTGGGTAGTACGCGAAGCGATAATTCTTCACAAATGGAAATTCGTAATCTGCACGCGACAAAGACCCAGAAATGCGAATGCCAGAGCGAATGTCTGTTCCCAAGCTAATCTTGCTTTGCTTTACCAATGTGATGTTGTTGGAACCAAATAAGTTGAAAGCGGTAAATAAACTCTGGCTATATAAGTCATTGTCTGTTAGTCCGATAAGTTCTGTGTCGAATCGATGCGAAAGCGTCAACTTGGTCCAATTGCTTTTCTTCAAAAAGATATCGACCGTTGTTCCGTATTTGTATTTTTGGTCTTTAAAACCATAGGCGAGGAATCCCGTGGCGACCCAGTTTTTTGAAATTGCTGGCGTAGTGCGGTAGCCCATTCGAACTCTGGGTCCTTCGTACAAATTCCAACTCGCCATTGTGTAATAAGGTCCAAAATCCATCATGCCAATGCGCTGATATCCATCCACAAGAAAATTGACCAAATCTACATAGGTTTTTACGCGGGGTAAATTGTTCAGGGTGTCTATTCTCGATGCGATTTTCGCTTCTTCTTTGGATTGTTGAATGTGTGCATGAGCAGTCCAAAACGTATCCGTTTTACTGTTTGCATCGGGCAGCATGATCAATCGGTTTTCAAAAAACTTCTTGGGGAATTCCATGTTGTACTTCATGTTTTTGCATGTCAGTACGTTGGTGGCTACCATCCCTGCTGCTTGTTCTGAAAGTTCGCCAATATCCAACATCACACGGGCTTTGGTGCAGAAATAGGCGGTGGAATAGCTCTTCGAGTTACTGCTTCTTCTCGTGTCTGTGGTGTCGATGATTGGCGCAATATAGTCATCGATTTTCGTGGCTTCGTACTCTTGAGAAAATTTCAGTTTTTCTACATAATTCAAATTGGCGGTACCTGTGATTTCCACGCTCAATCGCACAATGGCTCCGGAGGTGTCTTCGATCCACATAAAGCCCGAAACGGCCAAATCTCGGGGGTTTTTGGGTGTGACTTTAATCTGAAATAGACGACGTGGGCCCAGTTTGTCTACGTTCACCAATTTATAGTCATAAATGAGTTCCGCTCCCGGACTGATTGGGGTTGGGATGCCTTTGTCAAGAACAACCAAACTTTCATCGTAGATGTTGTAGCCCGTAAATGTATTTCCCATCATCTGCCCAATGAAAGAGCCATCAGTGACGCCAATTCCACGGATTCTAGAGGCTTTTACGACTTCTTTCGTCAATCGCGGCGTGCGCTGAAAGCTAAAGTCGCTGAGTACTTCGGAGAAAAATACAGGCAAAATGCTCTTGTTGGAATCTCCTGTGAGGTAGCTAATTGTATCAAAATAGCCTCCAACGTCTTTGGCCAATTTCGTTTTTTGCAGATTTTTTGAAATGTTGTTTATGGCAACGGTGGTTTTTGAAAAGACTTCACATTGGTAGGACGGAATTCTTGAGGGGCTGTTTTTTGTCCGATTTTTTTGTGCCAAATCAACCCATTTCATGGCGGGATTGATGCCCAATTTGATCGTGACAGTTTCTGTTTTTTCGATTTTTCGCTGCAAATAGATTTGCATGGGCGCATGGGTTACTGTGTCGATCACAAATTGGTAATTCGCAAACCCCAAATAAACGATTTCTATCGTGTCTGATGGCCAGGGGCCGTAACCCAAGTCGAACTGTCCTTCGAAGTTTGTTCCAACGCCCAAATCGGTGTTTTTGTAGAACAAATTGGCGTAGGCCATGGGTTCGTGGGTTTCGCCATCCCAAAGCATTCCATAGATATGGTTTGCGCGTTTTGGCGTGGGGCTGGATTGGGCGATTGATTGATTTGTGCTACTGGTGAATAGAAAAAGCAATATGCACCAAAAACCAATTCTCATTTGGCATTGGTGAGGTGACGCCTTTTTGGGATTCACTGGGGATGACATGAAAGACAAAATTAAGGGATTCGCTCGTGATTTATTCCTCTGATTTATCTGTGGGGTAATCACAAAAAAAAAGCCCCTGATTTTCAGGGGTTTTTTTTGGTAGCGAAGGGGGGAATTGAACCCCCGACCTCAGGGTTATGAATCCTGCGCTCTAACCACCTGAGCTACCTCGCCATTGGGGGTGCAAAAATAGTGAGTTGCGTTGAAATTTGCAATCAACTTTTAAAAATGTATCAATCAATGGGTATTCAAAACGCTTTTTACATGTTGCATCACAACGGAAGGGTGTAATGTATCCATACAGCTATTGCCATCTACGCAGCTGCCGCGATAAAAGCACTTGCATTCTTTGGGAGGCTGAACGATGGCGCCTTTGTTGAATAAATCAAATTCATGGGGGTTGAAGATGTTGTTCATTAGTACGATTTTTTTGCCCAATCCCAAAGTGAGGTGCATCCCCATTGTGACTTGGGTTACGACCAAATCGCATTGATCAATGAGATTGATAAACTGTTGCAGTGGGAAATTGCCTAAATACGTGGCTCCGCTGCCTGCTTGAATCGCCAAGTTTCTTTCGTGCTCTTGAGATCCTCCGAGTAGGAGTGGTGTATAACCCGCTTCAGCAATGGAATTGGCCAAATCAATCCAGTTTTCTATGCTCCACAAACGGGTGGTCCAGCGATCCCCACAGCCGGTATTTAGTCCGATGATAGGCTTGCTGTGGTCCAAGTCCCAAACAAACCCTTTGCTGGCATGGTTGTCCAATAGATAGGGTTCGCCTTCATATTTGAGTCCGCAAATTTCAAAAATTTCCGTACAATAGTTTTTCGTGTTCGCTTTGCTCACATCGTCGAACATGCCCGTATCAAATTTGTGCTGGGCCAGTTCATTGACAGGTTGTGTAGCACCATCTTTTAAAATGAATCCAAATTTTTCTTTGGCGGTAACCATTTTTAGCAAGGCCGATGCCTCTTTTTCCTTGTCGAGGTTGATCGCGATGTCCCATTCCGTATTGGTGACATAAAGCTGCGCTTCGATGCCTAGTTTGTATACTTCATGGATTTCGTCCTTGGGCAATATGTCAGGAAAAAGAGTGATCCAAGTAAATTTGGCATGCGGAAATAATTTTTTATATCGGGTAATTAGGGGAGTTGTTCGAATTACATCTCCCAT
>CAZZKP010000094.1:0-7933 GCA_964654675.1 uncultured Bifidobacterium sp.
TCTTCGTCTGTTTTGGTGGTTTCTGCTTGCAATCCATCCTTTGTTTTCAGCACCGTTTCATTCTCAACCGCTTCGGGAAAATAATAAATACCTCCTGAGAAAATATCTGTGAGATGCAAAGGATTTTCAACAAATTGGTGATTTTCTGACATAGCGATTGAATTTGGATTAATTTTGTGTTTGATGAGTGCCGAAATTACAATTGAAAAAACACAAAACAGTCGAATCAACCAATTTGATCCTGAAAATATTGGTTTTGGTAAAATTTTTACCGACCACATGTTCTTAGCGAATTGGGACGGCACTACCTGGGTAAATCCAAGAATCGTTCCTTATGGCCCTATTGCCATGAGTCCAGCAACGAGTGCAATTCATTACGGACAATCGATTTTTGAAGGCATGAAAGCGTTCATTAATCAAAAGACGGGCGAGCCCATGCTTTTCAGACCACGAGAAAACGCGAGGCGATTGAATCGGTCAGCTGAAAGAATGGTCATGCCACCCGTACCAGAGGATTTATTTATGGATGGGCTCAAAAAGCTCATTTCATTGGATTCTGCTTGGATTCCAAATACCAATGGAGGATCACTGTATATCAGACCATTTATGTTTGCAACAGACGACTTTATTGGCGTAAAACCCTCTGAGCACTATATTTTCGCCATTTTCTGTTGTCCTGTTGGCCCCTACTACACCAAAGCATTAAAAGTTAAAGTAGAAGAGGAATACAGTCGGGCAGCACCCGGTGGTGTAGGATTTACCAAATGTGCTGGCAACTACGGTGGTGCAATGTACCCTACCCTTCAAGCGCAAAAAGAAGGTTATGACCAGGTGCTTTGGACCGACCCGTTAACTCATACGCTCGTTGAAGAAACTGGGACCACCAATCTTTTCGCCGTTTTTGAAAATGAAATTGTCACACCCGCATTGGGAAATACCCTGTTGTCTGGCATAACCAGAGACAGCGTAATCAAGGGATTAAACCACCTGGGTTATTCCGTTGTTGAAAGAAACTTGTCTGTGAACGAACTCAAAGCCCAATTGGCGTCCGGTGCGTTGAAAGAAATTTTCATTACTGGGACTGCGGCTACATTAATCAAAATCCAAGGATTCGGGCATCAAGGAAAATACCATGAAGTTCTAAATCAAGGAAACAATGAGGTGTCTGATCGCATCAAAAACTGGCTCGACGCCATCCGATTGGGCGAGGCTGAGGATGTTTTTAATTGGACTGAAACCCTTTAATTCACTGACATTTATCAAACCGAGAGTGTAGAATATCTCGAGTCAATAACCCATCTTTTTTCCAAATTGTCGTTTAAAACTTTCGTACAACGGTCATTCCAAAACCCGTAAGTACTTTGCTGTAAGAACGTTTCCCAGCTTTATCGTAAAAAGAATGTAACATCGTATTGGGCTCTAAGACCAAGGTCCAATCCGACGTCAATGCGAAACTCGGTCCAAAGGCCAACTTCGCATCCATGCTAAACATTCGTTGCTCCAAAATCGGATGATACTCCGTTTTGGTGAAGAAATCACCGCTTGTTTTCGTTGTAATGCCAGGATTTATTTGGGCAGCCAATCGCCAAGACAATTTTCCCAACATCATATTATAACGAATGGCAAGTGGCACACTCACTTTGTCAATTTTATAATGAATTTCACCCGTAGTCAATTTCACATCAATCACCTCCGAAGTATCGTACACTCGAACCGTTTGAACGGGTGGAATCATAACAACCAAATCATACGAATCTATAAATGTCTTTCGTTCTGTTTGGGTTAATTGCCACTCTCCATTTCCAATCCATTCGCCATAGCTCAGTCCTGAGCCTAGCATAATTCCATTTCCCAAATCCCTCAAGATTAGACCCTGATAATTTGCATGATACATCGTACCCAATACACTCAACTCATTTTTGTTATCGAAGTCAACAATGACTTTACTTCCCGTAGAAGCACCCAATTCTCCGTACCATTTTGAGCGATATCTGCCGGGATCCCATGTTTTTTCAAACTCTCCTTCAGGAATTTCGACAAACTCTTCCTTCATTGTACTCACACCGATAGATACCGGATATATGCCACGTGGATCACAGAAAATCAGAGGGTTTTCTACAATATTAACTCCCTGCACCAAGTGGGTCGCCTCCGTCTCTTTTGATTGATAGACTGTTGCATTGTTCGATGCGTGATTCGTCTTCTGAAGATCCATCAAATCCAACTTTTCACTTAGTGATTCTAAATTGATCGGATTTGAAGATGACTTTGATTGATCCCGATGGCTGTTGAATGAAATACCCCTATTGCCTTTCATTCCCTTGTCCTGACCCGTGCGCGCTTGAGCACCCACTTTGAGTTGCTGGGAAACATCCTCATTGAATGAAAAATCTGAGCGAGACATTTCGGTGCCTTGGGTTGACACCTTGTATTGTTTATGACTCTCAACAATTGGCTTTTTTGCTGGTTTAACAACGACCTCTTTTAATGCAACTTGGGGTGATTTTTCTGCTGACCCAGAATCTGAAAGGAGCATATACCCCATGCCAGCTGACAAGAACAATCCCGCAACAACGGCAACCGATGGCAACCAGAAGATTACACGACGCTTCTTTTTCTCACGCTTCTTCATCACTGCCTCGAACGTTACACGATCGTTGAAAGGCGATTCCAGATCTTGGAATTTATCTCTTAGAGTTTGGTTGAATCGATTTTCTTCCATAACGATTAGGCTTGCGCCCCTCCTTCCAATTTATCTATTTGAATTTGTAATGCCTTACGCGCTTTCGCAAACTGAGAGCGACTTGTCCCCTCATCAATTCCCAACATCTCACTAATATCCTTGTGGGAATATCCTTCTATCGCATATAAATTAAAAACAGTTCGGTAGCCTACAGGCAATCCCTCAACCATTTTCATGATATGCTGAACTTGTAAATTGTCAAATGCATCATCCTTGTAACCAATTCGATATTCATCGTCTGAAATCGATGTCCAAATGTGCTTACGCGCCCTAATTTTATTGATACATAAATTGACCGAAACCCTGCGCATCCAGGTTTCCAATGAACTTTGGAACCGGAAATTCTTTAGGTTGTCGTATATCTTTACGTAGGCTTCCATGAGGGCGTCTTCTGCTTCTTCTTGGCTATTACAATATCTCAAACACAACGACATGAGTTTTTTTGAGTATCGATCCCAAAGTTCGCGCTGGCAAATTCGATCCTCGCGAATACATCCTTCTACCAGTTCTTGCTCTGTCATTCGATATCCATAAACACATTGTCAATTGCTTGATGCCCTCTTTAGACAGATAAAAAATCTAATTCGTGGCTTTGCAATCACATTTTTTTATCGAGGCGCAATATCGCAAAGTAAACCCTTGTTTTCCACAACCCTAGGGAGAAATTAATAAAATACAATGGTCAGGATTTCGTTGATTTGTAAGATGGTAAGAAATTGGGTGGTTGTATTGCTGTGTCTCATTGGAAATACTCCAGTTGATATCAAAGCGCAATCAAAATTGGATTTCCGAAATGGATTTTACCATAGTGCTGAGGGTCTCGCTTTTGCGGAAAAATTGGCTTCAACCCTCACATTTAAACAACAACTCGCTCAAACCCTAATGGTTCCGGCCTGGTCAAGGGAATCCTTCATTGAAGAACCCTCAGATTCCGCGAAGTTTCGAAAAACACTGTTGTACCAAATCAAAGAATTGGGTGTTGGAGGCATGATTTTCTTTCAGGGCAACCCACTCAATGAATTGTATCTCACAAACTACTACCAACAAGAATCAGATTTACCCCTGTTGATCGGCATAGATGGTGAATGGGGTCCGGCCATGCGGTTGACAGGCATGGAGAAGTTCCCTTTTCAACTCACGCTGGGTGCAACGCGAAACCGGCAACTTGCCTATCAAATGGGGCTTTCCATGGCAGCACAATGCAAACGACTGGGCATACACATCAATTTCGCCCCTTCGGTGGATGTCAATACCGAACTCAACAACCCCATCATTGGATTCAGGAGCTTTGGATCAAACACAGAAGAAATTTCTAACCTAGGCAGTGCATTAACAGAAGGACTTCAAACCGGTGGCGTATTGGCATCGGCGAAACACTTTCCCGGTCACGGAGATACCAAAACAGATTCTCACTTGGATTTGCCCGTTGTATTAAAAAGCAAGTCTGACATTGAGCAAATCGATCTTCCTCCATTTACCAAACAAATTCGTCAAGGCGTAGCCTCTGTGATGGTCGCCCATCTGCGGATTCCGAGCATCGATACTTCAAAATTGCCCTGCTCTATTTCGCCGTATTTTGTCAAAAAATGGCTCCGAGAAGACCTAGGTTTTCAAGGCTTAATTATCACCGATGCCTTAAACATGAAGGGCGTGGCGAAAATGGGCAGCGCCGCGGATGTCGCATTGTTGGCGCTCAAAGCCGGGAACGACATCATTTTGTTCCCCGAAGATGTAAATGGATTTTTGGACTCCGCGGTTAAGGCGAAAGCCAAAGGCGAGATTGACAGTGTGGAGATTGCATCGCGCGTAATTCGTTTACTTGCAACAAAATACGACCTAGGTCTATTCGACAACCGTTTCGTAAACCCAAACAACCTGCTTGGTGATTTAGAGCAAATCAAAACCAAATTCAACAACTTGTATGGCCAAGAAGTGGCAGATGAATCGATGATTTATTGTCGGCATTCAAACCTTGAATGTGATGTAAAACACAGTTCCTACAAACCCACTTTTTTGGAAAGCGGATCACCGAACGATACGTTACAACTCATCGTGATTGGCGATAGCATTCCTTTCCGACTTCCAATACAATTGCAGCAATTCAGAATGGGTATTATTCAGACAACTTTGTTGCCTTGGAATTCAGACAGCACTCGCATCGATTCAACTTTGGCAAAACTCGCAAACAACACCCGATTGTTTGTTGGATTGGACTGGCCCACTTGGAAATTGAAGTCGCGCGCGATTCCTCAACCTTGGACTCATACCCTAGCAAAAGGACCCTTACAGCATACCAACAACTCCCAAAAAGACCCGGAGTTCAAATACATCGGTCGAAGCGATTTTTACATACATTTCGGACATCAATATGCCGTACAACCCTTACTAAACGTTCACAACAACTGCAACATCGTTATAGCCCACGAATACAATCAATACTCCCTAAACAGTGCTTTGCGAATGATCTTCGGCAAATCGCATCATTACAGTGCAAACAACATTGGACTGGCTCACCTGCAGGAAAACTGGAGCCTAGGTCAAAATTCCATTGTAGACGATATGGACTATGCGCATGGGAATATTCACGGTTATGATCCGGATTTACATGCCGTTTTGGATTCGATGATGCGCGAGGGCTTGGCGAAGGAACTGTTTCCCTCGGCTCAATTGGTGGTTCTCAAAGACGGTCAAATTGCAGCGAATATCAACGTAGGGAGCGTAAAAGATCTTCAGGGCAACGACATTCCAACGACCCAAGACCACGTGTATGACGTTGCTTCAATTACCAAAATCGCGGCAACCACGTTGGCTTTCATGAAGCAATACGAGTACACCAAAGGATTGAACCTAGACGCGCCCATTGGAAAAACATGGCCCGAACTTGCATCGCAAAACAAGTCACTTTCTGCCATTACTTTCCGCGAATTACTGACCCATCAAAGCGGCTTACCCCCATTCTTGCCGATGCAACAAAGAGCCATAAAAATGGGTGCAAAATCCGTTGGCTGTCAACTTCATGAAGCAAAAACAACCACACCCTCCCTTGTGGCTGGAGAGAACGACAATCCCAATACCCAATTCGAAATTTCTATGGGACAGTGTTTGGAAAAGCGGTGGTCGGATTCGGCTTGGAAATGGATATTGGCTGTCCAACCCTCCAATGATAAAACCTACGTTTACAGCGACATCAATATGATTTTATTGGCGAAGTGGGTTGAACAAAGGAACCCTGCGTTATGGCATTCGATGGAAACTGGCGATTTTTATCGTTCCATCGGGATGACAAACACCAGTTTCAAGCCCTTAGAGCATGGCATTTCACCCAATCGAATTGCGCCAACTTTGATAGATTCTTTGTGGCCTCGAGGCGAAGTGCGCGGCATCGTGCATGATCCAAGTGCGATGATGTTAGGCGGTATTGCAGGCAATGCCGGCCTATTTTCTACTGCTATGGACATGGCAAAACTCATGTACATATTCCAAGAACGGGGACATTCAGCGAAAACTGGGAGTTTTGTACTGAAGCCGACCACGGTTGATTTGTTCTCTAAAATTCACGTAGGACCCACAAAAAAGGGGTACCGGGGTCTTGGATTCGACAAGCCCAACGGCAAAGATGGAAACAAATCCAATGTATTTGATGGCGCGCCCAACTCGTTGTTTGGACACAGCGGATATACGGGAACTTGGGCTTGGTGCGACCCTGCGAATGGAATCACCTTTGTCTTTTTATCAAACAGAACCTACCCCACTGAATTGAACAAAAAAATCACCCAGCAAGGGTTTCGCGGTGAACTATTGAAGGCCGTTTACGAGAGATTGGATTTGGTGAAGTGATTCAGGTCCAACCCTGCCAAATTGCCGCTACTCATCAAGAGCAAAACCACGGGTTGATCTGTTTCCATGGCGGAGGATAACCAAGATTGCATTTCATCCAAACGATTGACAGACTTACCCTTACCAAATCTCATTTCCACGGTTTCTTTGGAGGGAACTTCCATTCGTTTGAGTTCAAATACATGGGGATCGAATAGGATGCAAACGTCGTCTGCCGGATCGAGGGTGCCTTTGTATCGACCCATAAATTCGGGATTGAGGCTGCTGTAGGTGTGCACTTCAAAAACGGCGATAAATTTATGATTGGGAAATTGCTCTCGGACAGCAAAAACGGAGGCCTCCACTTTGGATGGGGCATGGGCAAAATCGCGAATCACGGTGAGTTTTTCTGTTTCTACGATGGGTTCCAGGCGTTTTGCTGTTCCGGGGAAGGTTTCCAAGGCGGACCAAGACTCGGCTTCTGTGATTCCGATGGTTGCAGCCATTTTCACGACACCCGCTGCATTCTGCAAATTGTGTCGGCCATAAAAAGGCAATGTGTAGACCTGGCCATTCACCGTAACTTCTGTCCCACCCTTCACATTCTGGTATTGGGGCGCATTGTAGCTTTCTTGTTGAGGGAATCCGCTTTTTTGTACGATGTTCTGCAGGGCGGCATCTGCTTCAAACCAGAACAAATGTCCGCCCGGCTGCAGCGTATCGATCAACAAAGAAAACTGGTTATGATAAATTTCTTCGGTTGGAAAAACGTTCACGTGATCCCATGCAATACCGGTAATCATGGCTGCATGTGCTTTGTAGTGAACGAATTTGGGCCTGAGATCCAAAGGCGATGTCAGATATTCATCGCCCTCAATGACAATCAGAGGTGCATCAGACAATTTCACCATGCGTTCAAATCCCGGCAATTGGGAACCCACGAGGTAATCGAAATCGCGGTAGGATTTAAGAATATGCATAAACATGCCAGTGCAAGTGGTTTTTCCATGACTTCCAGCCATCACCAAACGGGTTTTGTTTCGGCTATGGTGGTAGATAAACTCGGGGAAGCTGAAGGTAGGAATGCCAAGTTCTATGGCGCGCAAAAGTTCAGGGTTGTCTTGTTTGGCGTGCATACCCACGATAACACCATCCAGGTCGCTTGTAATTTTTTCGGGAAACCATCCGTGTGTTGGGGGAAGTAACCCTGCGGCAGACAAACGGGATTTTGCGGGCTCAAAAATCTCATCATCGCTCCCTGAAACCTTATGTTTGTTGTGTTGTAGCTCTAAAGCCAAATTGTGCATCACTGCCCCACCGATCGCGATAAAATGATAATTCATGTGTTGAAAGAACGAAACTACCAACTTGGGG
>CAZZKP010000095.1:0-7801 GCA_964654675.1 uncultured Bifidobacterium sp.
AATTGCTGCTCAGATTGTTTTGGAAGAATGTAGTCCCATAATAAATAACTATCATACTGCTGGCAGTGACAGTACGGCCAGTGCATTAGCACAAAAGATAGGTATGGATAAAATTGGGGATTATGACAAGTTTAAAAAGAGCTTGGAGGTGGATGCCAAAATTGATTTGGAGAGAGAATTGGAGAAGGCTGATAATCGAATTTTGTTATATTGTATTTACTGCGTGATTGGAATTTTCATGTTGAGTTATATCTACTGTGAGTTGATTCAAAAACCTACTGCAAACCGCATGGTTAATATGTTTAAAAAATTGCAGTTGTTATCGAGTGCTGCGTTTTCAATTGGTCATGGTGGTAATGATGCGCAAAAAGTAATGGGTATCATTGGTGCCGCATTGGTTGCAGATAATTATATTTCTGAGTTCAGTGAGCTGCCGAATTGGGTCCCTATGGCGTGTTATGCAGCAATTGGTTTGGGCACTATGAGTGGGGGTTGGAAAATAATAAAAACGATGGGTACTAAAATCACCAAGGTTACACCATTGGAGGGGGTTAGTGCTGAAACTGCAGGAGCAATTACTTTGTTCATGACTGAACAAATGGGTATCCCTGTAAGTACAACTCACACAATTACCGGATCTATTATCGGTGTTGGCGCAACGAAGAGATTGAGTGCAGTTAGATGGGGTGTTACAAGAAACCTGTTGGTGGCTTGGATTATTACAATCCCGGTTAGTGCTTTGGTTGCTGGGTTGAGTTATTTGGTGCTGACACTATTTGGTGTGAATTAAACTACTACTGGGTTGATGTATTGATTTTGTTTTCTAGACTTTGAATTTAGCGAGGGGATTTGGATATTGGTTTGAAAAAAATCTGCATCCGTTAACAAAACCAAAGAGGGCACTTCCCAATCATTTTGTAACTTTGATTTTCACATGATAGATTCCCATGCCAATTTGCCGGTTTTTATCCACCCTTCTGCTATTGTGGATGAGGGTGCAGAAATTGGAGCAGGCAGTAAAATATGGCACTTTACTCATATTATGTCAACTGCAAAATTGGGTAATCATTGCAATCTTGGACAGAATGTATTTGTTGGAAGCCATGTTAAAATTGGTTCAAGGGTTAAAATCCAAAACAACGTATCGATATATACTGGGGTTGAAATTGAGGACGACTGTTTTTTGGGACCGAGTATGGTATTTACCAATGTGATAAATCCAAGGTCTCATGTTGAGCGCAAGGAAGAGTACAAACTGACTAAAGTAAAGAAGGGCTGTTCTATTGGCGCGAATGCTACGATTGTATGCGGTGTTACATTGGGAGAGTATTCTTTTATTGGCGCTGGTTCAGTGGTTACCAATGACGTCATGGACTATGCTTTGGTAGTTGGAAATCCTGCGAGGCCTATTGGATGGATGAGTGAATTGGGTGAAAAATTGCATTTTGATGAAAACGGTATGGCAATCTGCGACATAAGTGGTGATAAATATCACTTGCATCAAAATCAAGTGAGAAAACTGAAATAATGATGGAACAAAAAAAGATTTTGGTTACAGGCGGATTGGGTTTTATAGGTTCGCATACTGTGGTTTGTTTACACGAGGCAGGGTACGTGCCGGTAATAATCGACAACCTCCATAATTCAAGAATAGAGGTACTTTCAGCCATTTCTAAACTCATTGGGTATTCGCCAAATTTCATTCAAGGTGATGTCAATGACAAATCCTTAATGACAGAGATTTTTGCAATACACCAGCCAGATGCTGTTATCCATTTTGCTGCGCACAAGGCCGTTGGTGAGAGCGTTGATCAACCCTTGATGTATTATCATAACAATGTAGGTGGTTTGGTTGCTTTGTTGGAAGTGATGAAGCAAGCGGAATGCAAAAAACTGGTATTTAGTAGTAGTTGTACTGTCTATGGTGAGCCAGAACAGGTTCCTGTAAAGGAATCAACTCTCACTAGACCTGCGGCAAGTCCGTATGGGGCAACGAAGCAAATGGGTGAGGTGATCCTTAAAGATAACAAATGGTTTGAGGTTCAGTGTTTGAGATATTTTAATCCTGTAGGCGCCCACGAATCTTCTTTGATAGGAGAATTGCCATTGGGTGTCCCAAATAACTTGATTCCCTATTTAACACAAACGGTGGCGGGTATTCGACCTCAGCTTACTGTTCATGGCGGAGATTATGCCACTCCTGATGGAACTTGTATTCGAGATTATATTCATGTCATGGATTTGGCCGAGGCACATGTGGCCGCAATAGGTAGATTGTTTGCTAACTCGAAACGGCACACGGTGGAGTTGGGTGATCCCAGTCAGGGTAATTTTGAAGTTTTCAATATTGGTACAGGACACGGATATTCAGTGTTACAAGTAATTTCCGCATTTGAGGCCGCAACTGGGGAGAATGTCCCATATACGATAGGACCACGCAGAAATGGTGATGTAGTGGCAGTTTGGGCTGACACAACGAAAGTAAATGAAGTATTGGGATGGAAAGCGAGTCGCGACCTGGAAACAATGATGCGCGATGCTTGGAATTGGCAAAAGGCTACGCATTGAGCGTTTGAAATTGTATCACTCCACAACGACACTGATATCGCCGAGAGTTTTTGCTCTCACCCAAATGGCCTCTGTTTGTAAACTCCAATCTACAAGTTCCAGGGATTTTAATTTTCCTTGTGTTTTGATGCCATTTCCCATGTTTTGATTTAGAGATTCATTGATTGATTTTTTGGTGAGTGTTACGAGTTCGTTCATATCAAAAACCATCTGTGATTCCAGCTTTTTTCTGATGGTTTCATCGAGAAGCCATTTCGCCGTTTTAATTAATACATTTTTTGTTTTGAGATCGTACTCAACGTTTTTTAAGGCGAGGCTGTTTTTTGCATTGTCGAAATTTGGGGAGCCTAATAAATAGAAAACACCTTTTTTCGTTCCTTGGAATCCCAATTCTATTCCTAACTTATCGGCCGCTGGAAATAAGCGCAAAGAGGTAATAGTAATTTTGTCTTTTCCCAAATCAAAACTTTGGGTTTTCATCATTTCAAATAGTTGCTTGGAAAGACTATCATAGTCTAATTTGAGATTTGTATACACTTCAAACCCGCTGCCCTTCTTATATGGACTCAAGTTGGGCAGAGGTGTAATTGGTTTATTCCATGGGCTGCTTTGAATGGTTGGTGTGGCGGTTAGTCCTACTACGAAATTTAGGATTGTGCCCGACATATTTAATTCGCTCACGCTTAAGCTCTGTGGTTGGAATCTGAGGTAACCTGTGTATGGCACTTGAATGTCTTCTTGAAAAGCTTTCCAAATAGGGAGTATATATGGTTTTAGGTCTTGTTTTGCGATTTCGGCGTCGATCATTTTTGCGAATGTACCCAACTCAGGTTTGAGCTGTTTAACCAATACATCGTTGATATTGATATTGGCAAATGTTACGCGACAAGGGTCGATAGGAATTAAGTCTGTGAAACTCGTATTGGATTTTACGTGGTAGTTTGAAGTGAGTTCGATATCGCTTTGAAGTTTGACCTTTGCTTTTCTCAAGGTTTCATCACCCCAACCGCAGCTGAAAGGAATTGGTGGTGTAACGCAATTGTCGTAGATGCAGGCGGCACAATATTCGCCAGAAAATCCGTAAGCCAAATCCAGTCCAAGATACACAGTTTTGCCCTTGCCGGTGAGTTGAAGAGGCTCTCGTTTGACTTTGTATTGATATCTCAATCCTGAGCAAGGTTGGTCTGATCCGCTGAAATTTTTATCAAATGACTGATCTGCCAATTTGATGTAGGACTTCAGGTCAACCTTTATTGGCACATTGATCGTAGATGCCACCGTAGGTAATGGTTGAGTTGGTAATACCTGATTGGCAGTAGTGGGGGCTTCCGGTTTGATACTACCACAAGCGGAAATCACGCTAACAATTATTGTTAGTACTGGCAATTTAGATTTTTGAATCATCATGGGTGTGCAATGGCTATGGGCATGGATTTCATACCAATTTCACCTTGCAATTTTAATACATAAAGCCCTGAAGGAAAAGATTGGGTATTGATATTAAATTGAATTGCATTAACATCACCCGAAGAAAGGATTCTTCCGTTCATATCATACAGTTTCCAACTTTGATACCCTTGTGTATTATCAATCGTAATGTTATCATTTGTTGGCATTGGATATGCAACAACAGACGTGAGAATAACGGGTTGGGTATTTGATACTTTGTCTACGAGTAACACATACCTCAAAGTATCATTTTGCGGATTGCCATCAACTCTCGTCGAAATATATGCCTCAAGCACATAGGCACCGGGTGTATTGAATTTTAATCCTTTCAATGAGCTCAACCACACCGTGTCTAAGGGTGATAGCTTTGCGATGGACATCGTATCAGCAAACAATATTGACTTACTTGGTTGTTGGATGATGCGGTATCGCACTTGCGTTTTTTGGGTTGTGCTACCTTCGGCGATGTTAGCGACTTGAATTTTGGGAAAACGAAGAGAATCATTTTCAATTATCTTGCTGTTGGAACCGGGTTGTTTTGCCGAAACGATGGCCAAATCTCTTGTGATATTTACCGCAACGGGCATCGTCATGGAGTCGTTGAAAATATTTTGATCTTCAAAAGAAGATGTATAAACACGAATTACGGCCATACCCACTTTGCTAAATTTGTGTTGTAAATCAAAGACCACGGTGTCTATGCCTTTGCTCTCAATCTGGGTAACTTTTGAGATATAAGCCGTTCTGCTTGCACCCTCAAAAATGGATACATTTACCAATACTTTTCGAATGGAATCGATGCCTTGATTTTTCACAACAACGGTGGCTGTAAAGAGAGAATCAATGACATCAAATTGCGTAGTATCTGGTTTGAGTGTAATGCTAAATGGAAATGCATCTTTGCCTATGACGGCGGAGAAGTTGATTTTTGCAGTATCATTGGATTTAACCAGATCAGAATTCAAATTGGAATAACAAATCATGTTAAATGTACCCACATTCATAGGTCTGAAGTTTTGGGCGAATATTACGGTATCTGATTTAAAGGTATCCAAAGTAAAATTCTTGACGTCATAATAGATTCTTTTGCCGTTTTGATAAATTTCACACGTGATAGGAGCAGTTGATTTGAGATAGCCATTGTTTTTGAGTAGAAGTTTGGGCGAGATGGATGGTTTGCCCAAACTCAATATTTCGCCTTGTTTTGGATTTGTAATTTGGATGGCTTGAAAGTCATAGGGTTTGCCGACACTAAAGAACTTCACGAGGGAATCGTTGTCGGTAAAGAGGTCTAAATTGTATTTCGTTCGAATAACAATTTTGTATAATCCTTGGTTGTTGGGGGTAAAGTTTTTGGTCATTGAAAGCTCCAATGCGAATAGGGATTGTATGTATGACTTGGTTGAATCGTAATAGACGCGTTTCCCGGTTGGGTCGTAAATACTGCAATAAAAGGGAACACTAAATGCGGGCACCAAACCGTCGTTGTAGGCTTTGAATTTTATGGAGATTGGTTTGCCTTTGGTATAGAATTGATTGACATCAGGACTACGCAGAGAATCCACGCCGATATCTACGATTTTTCTGACATAGATTGTCCGAGATTGGGTATCGTTTTTTTTGTAAGCATCGCCCAACAATTCGGTTGTAAAAACCACTTGTAGTTTGCCGGTATCGCTGCATTTGTATGTGGGCCAGTAAAGAATTTTGGATTGGAATTTTGGCAATGAAAGCAATTGGGTTTGATTGTAAACGACTTTGGTTCTTTGGAATATGCGACAACGAACGGTAAAGGTGGGTGAATTATCGTAACCAATGTTTTGGATGTTTGCCATCGGCATCATGGTGTCGATTTTATAATTATATCCACTGCCATTACTTGGTTCGTAAACCGTGTTGATCATTACGTCTTTTTTCACACCCACGTAAAATTTCCGGGTTGCGGTGTCGTTATCGACCACTTGATCACTCGTTTTCTTTACGATAATCATTACCACGTGTTCACCAAATGAAGATGGAATGAATCGTTTGGGGAAAGTATATTTCCTTTTGATTCCGCTGCTCAAGGTATCACGGATGGTTTTGCTATAAAGTTTGGTTTTACCGAACCAGATTTCACAACGAATATTGAAACTATCGGTAGCATTTTGGAGACCAATGTTACCAACGACTCCTTCGGGAGCCAAACTATCAACAGTGTATACATTGATGCTATCCTTTGGATAATCTGCGGAAATTGCGGCAATGTCAACATCTGCTTGTAACCTAGGTTCAATGAGGAATTTATAGGGTGCATCGGGAGAGAAATCGACCCAATTTGTGTCTCCCAGTGGTTCTGCGAAGTAAAATGTTCTTGGGCGGATGGGGTCTTCGATTTGGTAGCCAAAAGAAACGTTATTGGTGCCCAGCTGACGAACGCCAACATAGAAAGAGCCTTTGATTTGGACAGGTTTTTTGAGGTCGAGTATATAATTACCGGATTTACTTGTGAGCGAATCGCTTTGAAAAATCAGTTTTCCGGGCCTTCTTCTTGTGCTATCGTGTGACCAAATACCCACTTTGAATGGTTCGCCACCGCCGCCAAAAGTAACGGTGACTTGATTGATATTTTTGGGAGAATTGGAGAAAAACTTGGCTACAAAATCACCCGTGGTCCCATTAAATCCTATCCCACCGGGTGCTGGAGATTGAGTAACATCTCGGTAACTATAAACATTGGGGTTTCCAAGTCTGTACGATGCACCGCTGTTGTTGTAGTAGTTGGGGTCTTTGCTTTCTACAAAAACGGTATCGAGTCCGGTGTTTGCTGGTGTTAACGAGGGAACGGTAAAGAAACCTTGATCTCCGGGAGCGATGGTTACTTTGAAACTATCCTTTTGATTGTTAAATCCCTGACTACGGGTATAAACGTTATATTTTGTGAGCGTTTGTTTGCCCACATTTCTGAGGAGTACTTGAACGCTGTCGGGTTTGCCGAGGGGCAAGGGCAACTTTCCCAATGTGTAAACTTTTAAAACAGCGATGTCTTTTTGAAATTTTGGAAAATTAAAAATGATGGTTGGATGATAACTGCCGCTGCTCGGTAGACTATCGAGGCCGGTTGTTGAAATTCCGTATTTTACTTGGTTGGCGCCGTAATTGGCAACGGTCAACGACCCTTCAAAATACCATTGTAGCGTGGAGGACTGCTTTTTAATTTGACTGTACTCAACGAACATGGCAAGGTTTTCACCTTTCAAAGAATCGTAAACATATTTACTTGTTGAAAAAGGAATTCTATAAAATTTCTCCAACGTACCAATGTAACTGGCAGGTGTATTGCTGAAAACGAGGGTACTATTTTTTGTTTCTGTGGGAAAGTGAAGTTTTCCGGGTCCAAAATCAGAACGAGAGGTATTTCGAATCCAAATTTTACAGAAGGTACTGCTATTGGGGGCAAAAGATGATAACACATGAAAGAACTCGCAAGATTCTAGGGTGTCTTTGTGGTAAAGGTTTGCCAATTCAGCTTTTGGGAAAATGTAGGCAAACCGAGAAACTTGTGTGTCTTTGGTTGTGCTTGCAACCATGGGTCCCCCCAATGTGCCTGTGTAGGAACCATCACCAATTTTTACGTATTGTCCTTTTGCCAGGGGCAAACTCGCGCTCAAAATGGCGATGAGGGCAATCCATATTTTCGATTTTACTCTCATTTTATACAAACCTACGCGAAAATCACCCACTTGCCGAGGCTATATGTTTAATTTGCAACATCGTGTACAAGCAAAAACTCATTCACGAAATA
>CAZZKP010000096.1:0-7723 GCA_964654675.1 uncultured Bifidobacterium sp.
GTAGGGGACTTATTTCATGTCAAACGAGATTCCAATGCAGTGGTTTTTGCTTTCGAAACAAAAGAGCAGGCGCTCGATACTTTGATTTTCTGGTTGCTGATGAAACGACCCTCGATGGGGAATGGATATTTGCCCAAGCAGATTTTTATCGATCAATGGAGATCGCACGATACCACCACATTTTTAAAAGTGGTTGAAGGGAATTGGCTCACATATCAGTTTCATTTTAAAAAATCGCTGTTAAAAACACAACTCATGATGAAGCGAAGTAAGGTGAGTTTTAAAATGGCTGAGGTGGTTCCGCGGCCAAAAGTTACGTTGAGTGTGGCGGGCGACGGGATCACCAAATACGATTACACGGTGAAATATAAAAAGTTAAAGTATGTTTTGTCGTTTCAACTTTGGTGGATCGATGGAAAAGGGTATTGGGTAAACGAGGTCACATGGGGTATCGGCGTATAATGGGTTTTGTTTTCGCCTTAAATTTTTGGGCGTTGGGATTGTGTCAGACAGGATCCGCATCGGATTCCGCGATCAACAAACAGTTTCATGTCGTTCAGCCTTTTCTGTTGAAGAGCGTTTCGGGCGAATTTGTGGGTATGTCAACCTATCCTGAAGCCCAGGGCATGATTGTCGTTTTTACCTGCAATCACTGTCCATTTGCCAAGTTATACCCAGAGCGAATGAACGATTTGCATCGAAAATTTGCGGCCCAAGGGATTCCGCTGTTGGCAATCAGTAGCACCGATACGGTGTTGTTTGAGGAGGATGGGTTTGCAGAGATGCAGAAAGTAGCCCAGCAGCAAGGGTTTGTTTTTCCGTATTTGTTTGATGCAGAGCAAAGGGTGGTTCAAGATTTTGGGGCGCAAAAAACACCGCATGCATTTGTGCTTGCACGCTCGGCAAAGGGTTGGGAAATTGTGTATTCAGGCAGCATCGACGATAACGGTGCAGACCCATTGGCGGTGAAACACAAGTACGTGGAAGACGCTGCAAGGGCTGTATTAAAGCACAAAAAAGTAAAAGTCGCTCATACATCTAGCATTGGCTGTTTCATTCATATTCGACAGAATTAAACGATGCGCGAAATTTGTCGTCTAAGGGGTGTGATTTTGAATGTAAACTGTAAAGGGATTTTTAAGAAACGGCAAAGTTCAGCGGTTTGGAGTTTTTTGTTATTGATAGTTCAATGGTTTTTTGTGAAATCTCTCGATGCACAATACAAAGGCACGGGGTCGGTAAGTCAGGGAAAAGCCACAACAATTACATCGAACTTGTTGAATTGCACAGGTGGCAGGGTGGCTGGCATTGGCACAATCAAATCTTCCGACAACCAATCATGGACGGTACCGGCGGAAACACAATATTCCAATCCCAATTTTCCTTGGGCTTCTGATTTAAATAATGCATGCAATGGCCACAATTATAAAACGTCAAGTGAGGCCACCGCAGCATTGACGGGCTCCGATATTATTACGGTGGATGCGGATGGCGAGGTGGTTACGGGTTACATATTTGCGGACAATTATTTTGAAATGCACGTGAATGGAGTAGCCATCGGAAAAGATAAAGTGCCATTTACTCCGTTCAATTCTAGTATCGTTCGATTTAAGGTGAAGCTGCCTTTTACGGTGGCGATGTTGCTTGTAGATTGGGAAGAGAATCTTGGGCTCGGGTCTGAATTGAATGGGGGTTTTGCTTTTCATCCAGGAGATGGGGGAATGGTAGCCGTGTTTAAAAATGCATCGGGAAAAATTATAGGAAAGACCGATGCTTCTTGGAAGGCCCAGACATTTTATACCTCGCCCATAATTGATTTAAGTTGTCCCACGGAATCTGGTCAGGTTCGTTCTACTTCAACCTGTTCAACATCGGATTCAAAGGACGGAAGTAGTTATTACGGGTTGCACTGGTCATTGCCTAACAATTGGATGGAAAAGGGTTTTGATGATTCTCAATGGCCCGCGGCGGTAGAGTTTACCAATGCCGTTATTGGGGTTGACAACAAACCGGCATATACCAATTTTACGGATATTTTTGATGACAATTCAGCGGATGCGAAATTTATATGGAGTTCTAATGTAATCTTAGACAATGAAGTGGTTGTTAGGGGTGAAGTTGGTGGTAGCACGATGAAAACGACCAACATCCATAATTTAGGAATGCTTTATCCCAATCCATCGGATGGTAATATCAATTTAGAGAATGGAATTGCCCAACAGGGTATTGATAAATTAAGAATTTTGACGTTGGAAGGGTTTCTAATTTCGGAAATCTCTCATCCTCGTTTTCCGCTAAATGTAGGAAAAGGATTAGATCCCGGACTGTATGTCATCAGTATGGAAACTGCCTCCGGAATACAGAATCAAAAAATAGAAATTTTTACTCGTTGATTTTGTAAGTCATCAAAAAAACAAAGAAATGTATAAGAAAATAGGACTCTGGGCCGTTATTGCAATTTGTGAGATTGTGAGCGTCCAACAAACCCAAGCACAATCGGCGCGGAATGTGATTTTGGTGATTGCCGATGATTTGGGCAGTGATTTTTGCGGCTTTAGCGCCTATCATTTGGATACGGTAAAAATGCCCAATGTTCGCAGACTTTTGGCGCGGGGCGTACATTTCGAAAATCTTTGGTCGAACCCCTTGTGTTCCCCCACCAGGTCGGGAATTATTACCGGACGTTATAGTTTCAGGACTGGCGTAGGGGATGCCATCGGCGGATTGGGAGAAGCGGAATTGGACACAGGTGAGTTGACAATACCCAGGTTGCTGAAACGCAGCAATGCGAATATCGGCACCGCGAACATTGGAAAATGGCATTTACAGGCGGCTAGCCCCAAAACAAATTGGAAATTTCCCAATGCCATGGGATATGATTTGTTCGCAGGAAATTTTGTGGGTACGCTTCCCAATTATTCGAGTTACATGCATATCATCAACGGCGTGGGAGCCAACAGTACCAATTATGCGACCACGGAACAAGTGAATGAAGCTGCGGCCTGGGTAAAAACACAAAAAGACAAGCCGTTTTTTCTGTGGTTGGCCTTCAATGCTCCTCATACGCCCTACCATTTGCCTCCGGCGGGTTTGCATAGCTACACCTCTCTAACGGGAACGGCTGCGGATATCACTGCCAACAAAGTGCAATATTTTAAAGCGATGGTAGAAGCCATGGATCATGAGCTGGGTAGGTTGTTTGATACATTGCAGAAGTACAATTTGTGGGACAATACAGATATCATTTTCATTGGCGACAATGGAGATGATCCGGCGGTGGCGCAAAGCGGAACGGCCAAAGGCAGTGTTTACAACGACGGTGTTTCTGTTCCTATGATAATCTCTGGACCTACGGTGGTGGCACCCAATCGCTCAACAACGGCCATCGTGAATACCCAGGATTTGTTTGCCACGATTTTGGAATTGATGAAAGTAAGCAACTGGTCTACCCAGATATCTGCTTCCAAGCCGGTGGATTCAAAGAGTTTGTTGCCCATTATCAAAAATCAGAGCAATAAGATCAGGGATTGGACTTTTACGGAGGTTTTCAAAAACACACCTGCTACAGGTGATGGAAAGGCGATGCGGGATTCGGATTACAAATTGTTGGATTTTGACAACGGAACGCAGAAGTTTTATAACCTTACCTTGGATCCTCAAGAAGCAAAGGATTTGTTGACAGGAACTCTTAGTGCCACTGATAAGCAGCATTACGCTTATTTGTGCGATGAGATGTCGAAGTTGGTTGGCATCAATCGATTCTGCGACTTGACCGGTGCGGGGGTGAAAGAACCCATCTTGCCTGAGGGTCGTTGGCAGGTGCAGCCCAATCCATTTGAAAAGGGATTGTCGGTGTTGCCCAATGTCCCCAGGCATTATCGTTTGAGCAATGCGTTGGGAGAATTGATTTACGAAGGCGATGATCTAGCGGAACAGGACTTTTCTGCGATCGCGACAGGATTTTATTTGTTGGTTGCCCGGGATATTGCCACCGGAGAGATTCAGAAGTTCAAGTTGATGAAGTAATTGGATCAATCAAATTGCCACTGTTGTAAAATCAGGGTTTTCTCGATTTTCGCTTCTTGTACGTCGTTCAGTTTTGGAAAAAAATCCATGCCAGTGATTCTTTCGGCCTCATCCACGCTCATGGCAAAAGAGCTAAGGGGTTGCGTAGATGAATTGTTGGGCAGAACAAAAGCAATGGCGCGCATGGGGTTGGCAGTATCGAGCATGATTTTGTAAAATCTCTGGGGGACGGAAATACTGCAGGTTTGACCAATGTGAGCACTGATGGGGTCGGTTAAAACGGGCCCGGTTACCACAAAAACGGGGTGGGAGTTCGGTGCCCAAGTTCTAAATTGCTCTTCGAGTTTTTTCCAAATTCCACGATTAAAGCCGGGCACTTGGGGGGAAACATTGCTCATGTAAAAAGATTCTGACATAGCAAGTTCGGAAAATTTCATATCACCGGCGGGTGCCAGATGGCCACGATCGTAGCCTGTTTTTGAATAATCGGAAGTCACGGCGGTTCGGGGAGAAATGGATGGGTCGATGGAGAATTTGCTACTGCGTTCCGCGGCGCCAATTGTGTTCCCATAGCTTAAAGGATAGGCTACCCATTTGGCTTGCATGTGTTTGTGGTTGTACACCAGGCAGTAGGCGCTGTGATGGGTAACGGTTTCTGTGGGCAGGATGGCTGGCATCGCCCAAGCAAATGGAGTTGAAGGGTTGTTTTGTTGGACTTTGTTTTGCTGTGCGGAAATCAGGAAGAAACCCGAAGTGATTATTGCGCCAACAGTCATCATGAGTGTCGGTCCTTTTTTCGATGATTTCTTTGGTGGTCGCATTTGCACAGGCATCCACTCGCAAGGAAAGTGGGATCGCTAAGATAGGATTTTTCTCACGATTCTGGGGCCCACATAGATAAAGCCCGTATATACTTGAACCAATCTCGCACCCATTGATATTTTCTGTTCGTAATCTTCTTTTGTGAATACACCACCTACGCCAATCAGCGGAATGTCGCCAAGTTCCATCGCAAGAAAACCTAAAACGGTGTTGCTGGCTTCAAATAGGGGTTTTCCACTGAGTCCGCCGGCTCCCATTTTTTCAATTGTCTTGTTTGATGTCCGCAAGTTGGATCGATCAATGGTGGTATTGGTTGCGATCACGCCATCCACGTTTGCCTTTTTTATGGTGCTGATCAATGCGTGGATTTGGGTTTGCTGGAAGTCAGGAGCGATTTTCAAAAAAATCGGTTTCCAAATGCGTTTTGTTGTGCGTATGGATTGGAGTTTTTCGAAAAGGCTGGTAATGAAAGTGTCTTCTTGCAGGTCTCTCAGGCCAGGGGTGTTGGGTGAGGATATGTTGACAACGAGATAGTCCACGTGGTCGTAAATTGCATCAAAAGCCATGATATAATCGTTGATGGCTTCTTCGTTGGGAGTGATTTTATTTTTGCCGATGTTTCCGCCAACCACCAATCCCGCGGGGCGTTTTTTTAATCGCTCCACTACGGCGTCTATGCCATCGTTGTTGAAGCCCATTCGATTGATCAGCGCATTGTCTTGCGGCAAGCGAAATAGGCGGGGAGCGGGGTTTCCCGGTTGAGGCAGCGGGGTTACAGTTCCAATTTCTACGTGTCCAAAGCCTAGGTCTTTCAAAAGATGCAGCCATTTGGCATTTTTGTCAAATCCCGCAGCCAGTCCTATCGTATTTGGGAAAGTTACACCTTTGACTACAATGGGTTGGGCGTTTATGGGTTGAAAGCTCTTTCTAATCCAAGCACCGAGGATTGGCAATCGAAGAAATATACTCAAGCTTTTTAGTGCGAATTCGTGCGCCATTTCAGGCGATAGCAGAAAAAGTAGTGATTTGAGAAAATTGTACATGTGTGTCCTAAATCCAGTCCTAACGAGGAATGTAATAGATGTTAACTTTTCGGGTTTTGTTGCCTAGTGCTTGAAATGTCTCACACCGGTTGTAACCATGGCAATGTTGTTTTGATTGCAATAGTCAATTGACAATTGGTCTTTGATACTTCCGCCGGGTTGAACGACCGCCTTGATGCCTGATTTGTCTGCAATTTCCACGCAATCGGGGAAAGGGAAAAATGCATCACTTGCCATCACTGCGCCATCCAAATCAAATCCGAAACGGTTGGCTTTTTCGATGGCTTGTTGCAGGGCATCTACGCGGGAAGTTTGACCTGTTCCACTCGCCAAAAGTTGATTGTTTTTCACCAAAACGATGGTGTTGCTTTTGGTTTGTTTTACCAGTTTGACAGCAAATTCCAAGTCGCTCCATTGTGCATCGGTTGGCAATGTGGTGGTTACGGGTGTCATATTGCTCTTGGTTTCAGTGAGCAAATCTCGGTCCTGTACCAATACTCCGTTCAATGCAGTTCTTGTCATGGGTGATTTTAACAAAACCTCGCCCGTGGTTTCCAATACAATGCGATTGGTTTTGCCTTTCAGCAATTCAAGTGCATCTGCATCGTAACGGGGTGCAATCAATACTTCAAAGAAGAGGTTGTTGATTTCGGTAGCCGTTGCCAAGTCGATTTTGGTGTTGGTGGCCAATATTCCTCCAAAAGCACTCACAGGGTCGCAGGCCAAGGCATCGGTCCAAGACTGCAACACGGTTTCTCTGGTGGCCACACCACAAGCATTGTTGTGTTTGATGATTACAAACGTAGATCCTTCTGAAGGGTTGAATTCATTCAATAAGCAAACCGCGCTATCGACATCAAGTAGGTTGTTATAGCTCAGTTCTTTGCCTTGATGTTTTGTGAAAATCGACTCCAAATTCCCTTGGAAGTATCCTTTTTGATGTGGGTTCTCGCCGTATCGTAAGGAGTACGTTTTGTTGCCAGCAAACCAGTCGGCGATCATGCTATCGTATTCGGCGGTAACGGCGAAGGCACGGCCCGCGAACGTTTTTCTTTGCGCCAATGAAAGGGAACCTTCACCTTCGTTGAAAGCCTTTAAAAAGGATGAATATTCGTTTTTGTGGGCAATGATGGTGGTGTGGGCATGGTTTTTTGCACCGGCACGTATCAACGATACGCCACCAATGTCAATTTTTTCAATGATGTCTTCCTCACTGCCACCGGCAGCCACCGTTTCGGCAAAAGGATAGAGGTCAACCATCACCAAATCGTACAATGGGATTTCGTATTGCGCAATTTCTGCCATGTCTTGTGCCAATTCTCTGCGTGCCAAAATTCCACCAAAAACCTTGGGGTGCAAGGTCTTTACTCGTCCTCCCAAAATGCTTGGGTATCCAGTAATGTCTTCCACGGCAACGCATGGGATGCCAAGGTCTTCAATGAACTTTCTGGTTCCACCGGTAGAGTACAGTGTGACATTTTTGTTGTGCAAAGCCTTCACGATTTCGTCGAGGCCATCTTTGTAAAATACAGAAATTAGGGCAGATTGAATGGGTGCGTTCACGGGGCGAAATTAGCCCTGTAACCCGCTAAATCGTGCATTTTTATTGGGAAGTTTATCCCAAGTTTTTCACAAATCCGCGAGCAATTTGCCGCCTTTTTTGTGTTTTGGGGTGAAAGGGCAATGTCGACACTCATTTCCGCAGCAAAACCCTCTTTTTTTGTGGTAATCGGCGGTGAACACACAAAACCCATTTTCCATATAAAAATCTACACCTTTCGGATTTTGGGTATTGCCGAGGGTCTCATTGGATTCTTTGTTTAATCCTTCCC
>CAZZKP010000097.1:0-7549 GCA_964654675.1 uncultured Bifidobacterium sp.
CTATTGTTAGGCTACAACTTTATGATGGGCAGAGACAATCTGTTTGATCGTGGTAGGCGATTTATGGTTTTTTACGAAAATACCCAAGGATTGTCGGTGGGTACGAAGTTGATGTACAATGGGTTTAAAATTGGAATGGTTAGAAGTCTGAAGATGGACGAAAATCAGAAAATTGTTGCGATCGTGGAAGTGAGTTCAGATATGAATATTCCCGAAGACTCAAAAATAAAAATTGAAGCACAATTGTTGGGTGGTGTCACGTTGAAATTGTTGAAGGGGGTCTCTAAGAATTATGCGGAGGACGGAGATGTTTTGGAACCTGAATACTCCAAAGATGTGTTTGGAATGATTAATTCTAAGGTCATGAATGTTACCAATAGCGCGGATTCGCTGTTTGGTACGTTGAATGCTTTTTTACACAAACAAGAGTTACACGAAGCGGTGAACAGTGTGCCTATTGTTTTGCACGAATTGACGTCTACCATCATTGAAATACGAAAAACAATTGCAGCGATGGAGCCGGCTTTGAAACAGACCTCGGGAAGTTTGAGTGCCTTCTCAAGTAATTTGCCAGAATATGACAGGCAATTGAGGGAGGGTTTGGAGCATTTTAACAAAGCGGGTCGTCAGATTGATTCGGTTAGAATCGCATCTTTACTGAACAACTTATCTACGAGTAGTGAAAAATTGGCATTGTTGTTAGATGACTTGAATGAAGGCAAGGGAAGTATGGGTAAGTTATTGAAAGATGAATCTTTGTATGCGGATATCCGCAAAAGCAATGCTCAATTGCAGAGCATCATGCTAGATTTGAAGAAATATCCTGAAAAATATGTTCCGGTACCCGGGACAAAAAAGCAGCGAAAAAGGGCCAAAAAGAAGAGTTTGTCAGATACTGCCGTTTGGCATTAATTCTGTGTACCGGCTGAATTGCGGATTACAGATTTTTTCTTAATTATTTCGTAGAGTGTAATCATCCATAACATGTAAACCATGTTGTAAAAGAAATCTTCAAGCGGTATGGTTCCGATACGTATTCCCAAATTTTGGGCATCGTTGTAGATTAACACGGGTTTGCTTGTAAGGACCCCATTGACATAGGCCATTGGAATTAGAGCAATGCCCCATGAGAGGAAAACATGAGACAAGTGATCGGTGTATTTGAAATAGACCAATGCTCCCAGGGTGATAAATAAAAATACGAAGGTGACGGTCGTATATAGATGGGAGGGGTCTTGACTGATGAAAAGGACGGATAGTCCCATGAGTCCAAATACGAGGGCTTTCAAGGATTTTTTGAGCGAAAACTTGGGGAAGTACGCTTTAACACATGCATAAATGAACAGGCATGCATAGGGAATGATGAAGAAGAATAAATACTCTTCAATGGGTAAGTTAATGAAGTATTTTCCGATGAGGAATTGGGGATTAAAGAGCCAGATGTTTGCTTTGGTAAACCAAATATCCCAAATAAGGTAGGCTGAGCTTGTCAAAAGCATCGCTGTAGCAAAATGTTTCCAACTCTTATGGAACGCGACTTTCTTGTCGAATGACAGTGCTAAGGGTCCCGCGATGGTGACCAGGTTTAGGAAAAGGTACGTGAGATGATCGGGTATCATGAGGAATACCTCAAATTTACGCCATTTGCAATCCATAAACCACCGCGTATTCTTTCAGGCGTTCGCGGAGGATACGTCTGGCAACGAATATGCGTGTTTTTACTGTGCCAATGGGTATTTGCATTTCTTCGGCAATTTCATGGTATTTGTACCCTTCGGTATTCAGTTTGAATGTAACTCTTAGGTCAAAGGACAATTCTTCGATGGCCGCTTCAAGATCTTGACGGATGAATTTGGTTTCAGCATCATTGTCAATTTTGTGTGACGGTAGGTCGATAAAATAGGTATTGTCCGTGCTGTCCAAGAAAGTGTTGCGCTTCATATCTCTGCGGTAATTGTTGATGAAGCTATTTTTTAGGATGGTGTAGAGCCAACCCCTGAGGTTTGTTCCCTCTTGGAATTTGCTTTGATACCTGTACGCCTTAAGAATGGTGTCTTGGACAAGATCCTTCGTGTCGTCCATGTCATGTGTCAATGACAATGCATAGTTTCTTAAAGGGAGTAATTCTCCAGCAATTTGTTTGTCAAAATCGTTTTGTATAATTCTCATGGCGATAACTTATACAAATATGGTATTTTGTGTAAGTTTATCCAAATTTTCTTGTACAAGAGTTGAATGTTAAAAGTTAAACAAAATTTCATACCCTGCTCCTATAATTTATTCTAAATGATTGATTATGAGGTATTTATTGTTTGAAACGTGAGTTGTTGTTTATTGATTGTGTGGATAAGTTGAACAATACGGTGATTCGTGTAGATTTTGTTTAATCAACAAATGGCGCTGTTTGTGGTGTTTTAGAAAAAGAAAGGGCCTCGTCACCGACGAGGCCCTTTCTTACAGTGCGAATGATTGTATTGTACTGTTTTGAATTCTACAGGTGAATTGTTTCTGTTTGATTATACCAAAACAACAACTTTGTTCTTAAGAACTTCGATTAAACCGCTTTTGATTTCGTAGTTTTCAGTTTGTGTACTGCTTTTGATTTCCACATTTCCTGATTTCAAATTGGCAATCATGGGTGCGTGGTTGTCTAGAATCTGAAAACTTCCGTTTACACCAGGCAATGTAATGACTTCAGCGTCTCCACTGAATAGGGTTTTGTCTGGTGTTAAGACTTCTACAAACATATCTATTAGGCGTTGGCTTCTTCCAGTAATTTTTTTCCTTTTTCGATGGCATCTTTAATGGTATTAATCAAGTTGAAGGCGGCTTCAGGATATTCGTCCACTTCGCCATCCATAATCATATTGAATGATTTGATGGTTTCTTTGATGTCAACCAAAACACCTGGTATGCCGGTGAACTGTTCTGCAACGTGGAAAGGCTGAGACAAGAAACGTTGAACACGACGAGCGCGGTGAACCACCAATTTGTCGTCTTCGCTCAATTCATCCATACCCAAGATGGCGATGATATCTTGTAATTCCTTGTAACGCTGTAACAATTCTTTCACGCGTTGAGCACATCCATAATGTTCTTTGCCCAAAACTTCTTCGCTCAAAATTCGGCTGGTAGAATCCAAAGGATCCACCGCGGGGTAGATACCCAATTCTGCGATTTTACGCGACAACACAGTAGTTGCATCTAAGTGAGCAAAAGTTGTTGCTGGCGCTGGATCTGTTAAGTCATCCGCAGGAACGTAAACTGCTTGTACCGACGTGATTGATCCACGCGTGGTAGAGGTGATACGCTCTTGCATCGCACCCATTTCAGTAGCTAGGGTAGGTTGGTAACCAACGGCACTGGGCATACGACCCAATAACGCTGATACCTCAGACCCTGCTTGTGTGAAACGGAAAATGTTATCGATGAAGAAAAGAATGTCTTTTCCGGCACCGGTGCCATCGCCATCACGGAAATATTCGGCCACTGACAAACCGCTCAATGCAACCCTTGCGCGGGCTCCTGGAGGCTCATTCATTTGACCAAATACCAATGTGGCTTGGCTGTTTTTTAAATCTTCCATATCTACGGTCTCCAAATCCCAACCACCACTTTCCATGCTGTGTTTGAATGCTTCACCGTATTTAATAACGCCAGATTCAATCATCTCGCGCAATAGATCGTTTCCTTCACGGGTTCTTTCACCCACGCCGGCGAAAACTGACATACCTGAGTAGGCTTTCGCAATGTTGTTGATCAATTCCATGATCAAAACCGTTTTACCTACACCGGCACCACCGAACAATCCGATTTTACCTCCTTTTGCGTAAGGCTCAAGCAAATCGATTACTTTGATTCCTGTGTACAGAGGTTCTGCACTGGTACTCAAATTGTCGAAAGTTGGAGCGGGTTGGTGAATTGCTCTTCCATTTTCCGTGGAAAGAGGGGTCATCCCGTCAATTGCATCACCTACCACGTTGAGCAATCGGCCACGAATGGCTTCACCCACGGGCATGCGAATCGCATCGCCAGTATCAATCGCATCAATGCCGCGGCGAAGTCCATCGGTTCCGTCCATCGCAATGGTACGAACCATGTTTTCGCCCAAGTGCTGCTGTACTTCCAGCACCAGGGATTGACCGTTGTCTTTGGTAACGGTTAATGAGTTGTAAATTTTAGGGAGCGTAGATCCGGGTTCGTTGAAACTAACATCGACCACTGGACCAATAATTTGTGAGATTTTTCCTACGTTGGCCATCGTGAATATTCGGTGCGCAAAGATAGTAATTCGAAATGCCTATTCAAAGGCATTTTCATCATTATTTATTAGATCTTCATTTTTTTCATGGATTGCCCGCCTTCTTTTTTTGTAACTTCGCATCCTTTATCCATGGATCGCAATACAATTACCGGCTTTTCGCTCATTTTCCTAATATTGATAGGATACTATTGGTACACGGCTCCCACTGCGGAGCAGCAAGCAATTTTTCAACGGCAGCGCGACAGTTTGGCGAAGGTTGAAGCCGCGAAAGTGTCTTCAACGGCGGTTGCGAAATCCAGCAGTTCAGCAATTTCTGAGAGTCCTTCTCCCATGAAAGATTCAGCATTGTTGAGTACAATGGGTGGATTTGCATCTCAATTGCAGGGCAATCCTGGCTTGGTTCAGCTGAAAAGCAAGGAATTGAGCCTAGATATTCGCACCAAAGGTGGCAATATTGGTCGTGTTGTACTGAACAATCATCGTCGTTCTGATTCCAGTGTTTTGGAGTTATTGTCCAATCAAATCAACGACAACCAGTGGGCTTTTGAATTGTACACGGCAAACGGTCCATTAAATAGCGCCGATTTTTATTGGAATGTGGTTTCTCAGACTGAGAACCAGGTTACCTTGCGTTTGGGAGATTCGGCCAGATACATCGATCAAATTTATTCTTTGGCGGCCGACGGTTATACTGTGAAACATGAATTGAAGCTGAAAGGCATCGATGAAATTGTAAAGTCGCGCAATTCAGGCATAAAAATCACGTGGAGAGCTCAATTGCAGAAGCAAGAAAAGGACATGAAGTGGGAGAGGCAAAATACCACTGTGGTTTATCGATTGCATGGTGAGAATGCGGATAAGTTAGATTTGGCCAGCCCTGCCAGCGATGAATTGAAGAACAATTTGGATTGGTTTGGCTTTAAACAGCAGTATTTTTCTGTGATGATGGTTGCCGATTCTGGATTTTCGAGCGATGCCAAAATTGCTTGGAAAGAAACAAAAGATGCGAATCGAATCAAAGATTTGAATGCTGAGGTTTATGTTGATTTTGAACGTCAACCCTTAAAGCAATACGGTTTTAGCTATTATTTTGGTCCAAACCAGTTTTACACGATGAAAGAGGCCCAAGTGGGTATGCCAAATTCGGGTTTAGAAAGCATCATTCCATTGGGTTGGGGGATTTTTGGCTGGGTAAATCGGTACGCTGTAATCCCTATTTTTCACGCATTGGATGGCGTGATAGGCAGTATGGGTGTCATTATTTTGCTGCTTACAGTGATTATCAAAACGGTTTTGTTGCCATTGGTTTACAAATCCTACATCAGCACGGCGAAAATGCGTATCCTCAAGCCAGAAATTGATGCGATCAAGGAAAAGCACGGTAGCGACATGCAGAAAATGCAACAGGAAAATATGGCGTTGTATCGCAAAGCGGGTGTAAGTCCGATGAGTGGTTGCGTTCCCGTGTTGTTGCAGATGCCAATCTTGTTTGCGATGTTCCAGTTCTTTCCAAATGCGTTTGAATTGAGGCAAAAAGCCTTTATGTGGGCTACGGATTTAAGTCAGTACGACGGTCCTAGTTTGGGATTCACGATCCCTTTTTATGGTTATCACGTGAGTTTCTTTACGCTGTTGATGACGGTTTCAACCTTGATTTATACGCACTTCAACAATCAATTGTCGGGTGTTACAGGCCAGATGAAATACATTGGATATTTCATGCCCGTCATTTTCTTGGGTGTTTTGAACGATTATGCAGCGGGGTTGACATGGTATTATTTTGTGAGTAACATGATCACTTTTGGTCAGCAGTGGGTAATTCGCAGAACAGTAGATGATGCGAAGTTGCATGCGCAAATTGCAGAGAACCGCAAAAAGCCTGTGACCAAGTCGAAGTTTCAGCAACGAATGGAAGAGGCGATGAAAGCGAGTCAACAACGAGCCAATTCAACGCCCAAGAACAAAAAGCGTTGAGTTATTTGTTTCCTTTTTCACTAGGTAAATCCGGGAATCAATTCTTGCTAATTGGGGCGGTATTGATTTCCCCCTGTAGCACAAATTAATCCTTTGAGTTCTAGGTCGAGCAGAGCCATTGAGATTTTGCTCGCGTTCCATTGTTGTTTTTCGAGCATTTTATTGGGTTGGTTAATTCCTTCCATTAGCCATTGCATGACTTGTGTTTCAACGGGATTGAGGTTCTGAAACAAGTGTAGTTGACTGTTGTTATTGTTGTTCGAATTTGGGGTTTTGTTTTCCCAATTCATGGCTTCTCCAATATCAGAGGCTTGATTGGTGATTTGTGCCATGTTTTTTTGAATGAGAAAATTGCAACCCAAGGAGGCGAGGTCGGAGGGCCTTCCCGGTACAGCAAATACGTCGCGATTGTAACCATGAGCGATGCTTGCTGTGATCATTGATCCACCTTTGATGCCGCTTTCGGTGACAAGGACGGCGTCGCACAGGCCTGCAACAATTCGATTTCGTTTTGGAAAATAGTCTGGGTGCATTTTTGTCCCTGCGGGAAACTCGGAAATGAGGCCCCCGCCGCCGGCCAGCATTTGCTTCGCAAATGTCTGGTGGGCGGCGGGGTATATTTTTTCAAGGCCGTGTGCAAGCACCGCCCATGTTTTTTGTCCCGTTTCCAAAGCCGTTCGGTGGGCAATGGCATCTACGCCATAAGCCATCCCGCTGACAATGATTGGATCAAATGCGCGGATGTCTTCAACCATTTTTTTTGCTTCATGTGCGCCATGGGGTGTGGGTTTTCGCGTGCCAATCACACCCAAAACCCTTGGGGCATCCCAAACAATGTCTCCTTTGTAATACAAACACAAAGGGGCGTCGGCCAGCTCTTTCAGTCGGTAGGGGTAGTTCTCTTGGGAAATGCAAACGACCGAAATGCCCAAGGCGATGTGTTGTTTGGCAAGTTCTCTGGCTTCATCAAAATTGGATTTTGCGCTATGAATGATATTGTACTGAGCTTTTTGGGAAACGCCCGGTATTTGGTGCAGCGCCGCAGGCGCTGCGCCAAATACCGACCTCGCCGAGCCAAATTGTTCTATTAATATTCTTCCTAAAACAGGTCCTATGCCGCCACACAAACCCAATTCCATCGCAGCGATGGCCTCTTCATTATACCCCAGGGACTCCATACATCCCCAAAGTTACATCACTCGTTTAATTTCAATACGGCCATGAAGGCGCTTTGGGGAATATCGACATTGCCCACCGACTTCATGCGTTTTTTACCAGCTTTTTGTTTTTCCAACAATTTTCGCTTACGGG
>CAZZKP010000098.1:0-7464 GCA_964654675.1 uncultured Bifidobacterium sp.
CGACCTACTGATTACAAGTCAGTTGCTCTACCAGCTGAGCTATGGTGGCTTTTAACCTTAAGAACGTCTGTGACCGAGGCCACTATCCTAAAAAGGACTGCAAAAATAGTACTTATTTATGAATTGACAAACCCTTCTCGCATTTTTTACACATAATTTTTACTGTCCAATTCTTCCACCGCCAAAAATTGCCATTTCCTCAATTCCCAATCCCGCCTCTACAATTTCTGTTATACCTTTGTTGCCTATGCAAAAACGCATCCTTATCGCAACCACCCTTTTGCTCTCAGCCATCCTCATTACCTTTGTGTTATGGCGCAATATCAACAGCACTGCAGCCATCTCTCACGACATTTTTGCACTCAAATCGCCGCAGAAAATTACCAAAATTACCTTCTCACCCAACAATACAAAACTCCCTTATCTCGCCCTGGAAAAAGTAAATGACCATTGGATTGTCCGCACAGAAACCCAAAATTTCCCCGCCGATACCCATGCAATTCATGAATTACTCTACTGGGCGATGCCTCAATTGCAAGTAAAATGCCCCGTGGCTGACGCATCCAAAGAAACCGTTACCAAAGATATCGCACTCAACGGAACCAAAGTCATCTTCTCTCAAGACAACACAGAAGTCCATACCCTCTATGTCGGCTACCCAACACCCACCCAAGACGCGACCTACATGTATTTCCCTGGCACCGAACGCCCCTGTGAAATCACTGTCCCCGGATTTGTTGGATACCTCACACCCTATTTTAACACCAATATACAATTGTGGAGGTCCATCTTTATGATTGATGCATCCGTTTCCGATATCAAATCAATCAAAGTCACCTACCCATCCCAACCCCAAGAGTCATTCACCATCACCCAAGACCACGAACGTATCGAACTGAAAAACGCAAAAAACCAGGTCGTTTCCGCCAACCAAAGTTTAATCGCGGGTTATTTGGAATTGTCCAAGTCACTCGCCCGCGAAGCGGGCGAGCCAGCCGGGATAAACAATAGCACCGCGGCCGTAAAACTCATCACACAATCCCAACCCATCGTCATTTTCGAATATACCTTTACCTCTCAAGCCGCCAAAACCATCACCATTTACCCAATGGATATAACCGCTGGCGAAACCTACAGCATGGAAGAAAAAGACGGCAAACTCAAAACCAAAGAAACAAATATCTATTGGGCCAAAGAATCCGGCGACCCCCTGCTTTGGGTGATTCAAGACATTGTGCTGCACAATCGACTCAAAAAACTCAGCGATTTCATCCGCCCTTAACCCCCATAGCAACCCGAAAATTATTTTCAACCCAAACCCATTGCAAAAAGTGAAATTTCAGTTTTCCATCGCCGGCGCCGTCCTCGGCCTTATGTCGTCCGGACCAACCGGAGCAGTCATAGGCTTCCTCGTAGGCATGTATATCGATTTCGTCAATACCCCAGAAAGCGAAAGAAACAAAACCAACAGCACCTACCAGCAGCGCAGCCACAGCCAAAATTACTACAGCGACAACTATCCGCCTTCCGATTTCAAAAACTCGCTGCTGATTCTTATTGCGGCCACCATGAACGCCGATGGTTCCGTTTTGAGAAGCGAACTCGACATGGTAAAGGCGATGCTCATCCGCACCTACGGTGAAGACGAAGCCCGAATGCTACTCCTTCGCCTCCGCGATTACCTCAAACAATCTCACAACCTAGCCGAAGTGTGCAGAAACCTGCGCAACCGCATGGGGTATTCCCCAAGACTAGAATTGCTACACGTGTTATTTCGAATTTCCCGCGCCGACGGCGATATCTCTGCCCCAGAAATCAATCTGCTCCAACAAATCGCGGCACAACTCGGTATCAGTACCCCTGACTACCTTTCCATTCGGGCGATGTTTGTCTCTTCCCCCGATAGCGATTTTCAAATTTTAGAAATTGGCACCTCAGCAACGGAAGAAGAAGCCAAAAAAGCCTATCGCAAAATGGTGATGCGCTTTCACCCCGACCGATTGGGCGGGCTCGACGATGCAGAAAAAAAGGCCGCAGAATCCAAATTCCTCAAGGTTCAACAAGCCTATGAAAACATAAAAAAATCGAAAGGCTGGTCCTGATGCGCGTCCACATTGCTCTGTTCTTCGTCAGCCTTCTTTACGCCATCCTATTCTCTTGGGCCGGTCAAATCATGCCCAATTATTTGCGACCTGAGGCCTTCGTCATGCTCCGCGTGATCACCGCAACCGCCCTATTTTACCTGTTCGCATTAACCCAAACCTCAGAAAAAATCGACTGGAAAGCCCACGGCAAGGAACTGGCAATCTGCGGATTTTTTGGCACCAGCGCCAACATGTACCTCTTCTTTCATGGATTGGCCCTTACCCACCCCATCAATGGCGCCATTTTAATGCTCGTTACACCCCTATTTGTGGGAATATTCGACCACATCCGTGTCAAAGCCCTCCCCAAACCTTGGTTCATCGCAGGAACTATCATTGCTGCCGCCGGGAGTTTGTGGTTGATGATTGGCAAAGGCGCAGTTTTCAACAAGGAAACTTTAACCGGGGATCTCTACGTGGCTGTCAATGCCCTGTTCTACGCCATCTATTTGGTTCGAGTAAAACGCATCGCCCATCTATACAAACCCATCACCATCAATAAAATCACCTTTACTTTTGGCACACTGTATATGCTCCCTATCGGTGGTTTGGCCCTTTTGCACACCGATTTCCAAACTTTCACACCCAACATCACTGCCAAAGTCGTTTATGTATTGTTCTTCACGAGTTTCTTGGTTTACTTACTCAATTCTTATGCAGTAAAAAAAGCGGGTCCCTCGCTCGCAGGGCTTTACATTTATTTACAACCCGTTCTCGCAAGTATCATTGCGGTGTTACTAGGTGCGGATACGCTTACACTCACCAAAGTCGCGACAATGACGCTTATCATGGGTGGCGTATTTTTGGCCACACGGTTCTCTCCGAAATAATCCAAAAAATCGTTATCTTTGCACTTTATACAATTATGCGTACCAAAGAAGCCAACGACATCCTCAACAGCGCTATCGAAAGTGTAGAGACAAACGGCATTTCCGCCGAGACCCTGATTCCTCAGTTGCAAGCAGCTCGCGAATATGCACTTCAGGAAAACGATCCTTTGGTGACCCGCGCACTGCGTTTGGCCTGGCAGCATTTGGAATCCAACGATTCTTTTGACACTGAATTGGCGGAAGAAATCGAAACGCCAGAAGAGAATTTCGCTTACTTCTTGGCTCTTTGCGTAAAGTCAGACAACGCCCTCAATCGTGATGAGTTGCGCGTAATGACAAACCAGCTCCAGCAGTTGGCTTAAGCCATGAGCGGGTTTCGAACCCATATCGCTCGCTTCGGTGATAGTTTAAAACTGAAGTTTATTTTTCAACGATTTCTCATTTCCTTCCTTTCCACAATTTTTCTTGGAGATGCCATCGCACAGAAAAAGGATTGCCCCTATTTTCTTCGGATTCGCATCATAGAAGCAGAGTCGCAAGCCTACATCCCACAAAGGAACATTCCACTGGAAGGGGCTGAGATATTCATTGAAAAAAGTCATTCCGTGGGTCATACCGATGCCGAGGGTTGGGCTTTAATCCGTGGCATTTGCGATTCGATTACTGAAGTAGAAATCACCTTTGCCCGCAAACACCACCACTTACTTTTAAAAAGCAAATCCCATGTTAATGGACCAACGGGAGGGCATTATCTGATTAAACTCAACGACAGTTCTGCCAAGGCAGAATGGCTCGAGGAACAGCAAATAGAAGACACCACCATTGAAAAGATGGGACTGGCCCATTTGCATGCGAATTCTCGTCTTCAAGGCGATGTCCTGCGAAAGCCAAATTTTTATTTGATGCCTCAACAAAATCTTTCCAGGGAATTAGAACAATTACCGATGACGCATACATTGTCAACCGGAATGGGCATCGGAAAACCTGTAGTGCAGGGGATGTTTGGTCAGCGACTGCCAATTCTCAACAATGGATTTCGACTTGAAGGGCAAACCTGGGGACTCGATCATGCGCCAGAAATCGACGCTTGGGGTGTTGAATCCCTGAAACTGATTCGAGGAACCGATGCGCTCGCCATTGCCGCCGATGCCTGGGGAAATGCCATCAACCTAATCAATCAATACGATTTCCATCAATTCAATCGAGAGTACACCCAACTTGCTTCCTTTCAATCTAACGGCAGAGGGATACATGTCGCCGGAAAGTATATCAAAGGCCGCGCAAACATCGAACCGGGCAAACACCCTTACGAAAAGGGACAGTATTTTCTGTATTCGGCGCGAATGACGGGAAATTATTCCATTCCAACCCAGACCCTAAAAAATACCGCCACCCGCGAAGCGAGCCTGTCTTACGGCAACCTATGGAACAGCCAACGGGGTTATTGGCGACTCATTCCTGCCGTTTCGAATCGAGAAATCCATATCAAAGCGTATGCCTTCCAAGGTGCCATTTTCGCCGAAAGTCATATAGGAAATATTAATGATTTACTCGCTGCGATACAAAGAACCACCCCCGTTTACGACGCCCCCTTCACCTATAAAATCAGCAACCCCCAACAGCAAACCTATCAAGTGCAAGTGGGCTATAACAGCTACAATCGCATCCTCGAAAAACTCATCGTTCACCACAAAATTTGTCTGCAGTCAAATCTGCGCCTAGAATTCGACCCCCATCGAAACAGTTCAATCAATTTTGCCCAACTCAATCTTTTGCAAGGAACGATTTCTCAGTATACTGGCATCGAAAAAATCCATCAATCCCATTGGAAAAAACGCATCGTAATTCAGAATAGCAGCCAATGGCAACGCTATGCGGGGTACTACTTTTTACCCGACTACAGACAGTGGCAACCCAACGTTCATCTGTATTTCGGCAATAAATCCAATCCCAAAGCCAACCACGAATTGATCGTAAGAACCGATTGGCTGATCCGCAACGTTCTCCCCAAAATCGATGGCGTAATCACAAACACATGGCAACATCATTTGGGATTTTCTGCGGCCTACTCTTTTCGTCATTCCGCCGGACGCAACTACTTTGAATTGCATTTAAGTCAGCTATGGAGAGCACCCAGCGTCAACGAATTATATACCCAAGGCGTTCACCACGGCGCGGCGGCCTATGAACAGGGCAATAGACAGCTAAAACCTGAGAGCGGAGAAAAACTGGACCTAGGCTACGGACTGAATTTACGAAACTCCCAATTCCATTTCACGGCTTTTGCCCAATATTCTGCCAATTTCATTTCTTTATTTCCGATGTCGGTCCCCGTATTGACAGTACGCGGTACGTTTCCCGGCTACGAGTACAAGCAGCTTCCAACCTTCTATTCAGGGGTTGAATTGCAATTTTCACAGCGAATCAAGCCCCTCAACCTTCAAATTTCTTCCCGTGTGGGTGCCATTTATGGCCGAATGTTACTGCAGACCAACGCCGCGCGATACCCCAACTTTTTGCCTTGCCCAAAAGCCAGCATGCAATTGCAAAAACGATGGCGACATCTGCTACTACACTTGGATCTCCAAGCCGTGGGAAAACAACCCTTTTACACCCCCGGCACCGATTTCCTGCCACCACCCAACGGCTATGTTTTGGTCAATACCCAATTGCATTTGCTCGATTGTGGTTTGCGTCAGCGCTCCAAATGGATTATCTATGGCGAAAATCTGGGAAACAAACAATACCGCGACTACATGGATCGATTCCGATATTTCACCAACCAAGCAGGTACCAATGTGGGTATAAAATGGATATACGACATCCATCACCACAACGAACACAACCACAAACCCAACAAATCATAAATTTGACACCCACAAAAAGTAGCCCCCAAATTTTCATTTGCAGTACCATTCATAACATACAACTACTTTCCCTATGAACAACTTCAAATCCCGTCTCGTTCCCTGTCTATTCGTATCAGCCTTGCTAACCCTGGCAACCACCACGATGCATTCCTGCGGCAAAAAAGTGGAAGAAGGCGAATTGATTACCACCGTCCAATTGACCCTCAACCTACCCGGCGATTCTGGGAAAGTGTATACCTGGCAAGATTTGGATGGCCCCGGTGGTAGCGCCCCCACATCGCCCGACACCATCAAACTGAGTCAGATTACTCCGGGAGGCAGCCCCTACTTTGGGAAACTGGAGTTCTTTAACAAGCAAAGCGGGAAAAACGAAAATATCACCCTCGAAATCCAAAACGAGAAAAACAATCACTTGGTCTGCTACGAAGTATCTAGCTTGTCGATGAAACCCTCCTCTGGTCTGAACATATTGGCCGCGGACAAGGACGACAAATCATTGCCGATTGGATTGTCAACAACTTGGACAACAAAGGCTGCGGATTTTGGCGACATTTGGGTACGATTAAAACACCAACCAAATATCAAAACAGGTAGTTGTGATGTAGGCGAAACAGACGTGGAAGTATCCTTCCCTTACGTAATTCGATAATTCTTACTGCTGCAACCCATCGCCATAACCCCAAAATCGGGGCAATTTGATTATATTTGTAAAACTAAATATCCATGTCAGACAACCAAGCTTTAAAATCAACCGCCCTCTCTGAGTTACACACTTCATTGGGCGCCAAGATGGTCCCTTTCGCAGGGTTTAACATGCCCGTGCTATACGACAACCTCATTCAAGAACACAATTGCGTGCGCAATGCGATGGGTGTTTTTGATGTGAGTCATATGGGTGAAGTCTGGATTGAAGGGCCAAAAGCCTATGATCTAATCGAATTTATCACCACCAACGATGTAAGCACATTGTACGATGGCCGCGTCCAATACTCATGTATGCCCAACGCCACAGGCGGTATCGTGGATGATTTGTTGGTGTATCGCTTCCATGCTGAAAAGTATTTGCTGGTGATCAATGCCGGTAACATCGACAAAGATTTGGCTTGGATTCACGAACAGAACAAAAACTTCGGTGCTACCATCACTGATGTGAGTCCAGAATACAGTTTGTTGGCGATTCAAGGCCCAAAAGCCACCGAAGCTTTGCAAAAATTGACAGCTGTTACCCTTTCTGAAATCCCTTACTACCATTTTGTAGAAGGCGAATTGGCTGGGTTGCAGTTGATCATCTCTTGCACCGGTTACACCGGAGCGGGTGGATTTGAGTTGTACGTGAAGAACGAAGACGCCCGTACGTTGTGGGACAAAGTTTTTGAAGCCGGTGCAGAATTTGGCATCAAGCCAATCGGTTTGGGCGCCAGAGACACCTTGCGTTTGGAGAAAGGTTTTTGCTTGTACGGAAACGACATCAACGACGAAACCTCTCCGATTGAAGCGGGTTTGGGTTGGATCACGAAGTTCAACCATCCTTTCATGATGAGCGAACACCACAAAGCCATCAAAGACAACAAGCCCACCAAGAAATGGGTTGGTTTTGAATTGGTAGACAAAGGCATTCCC